>CAZHLF010000066.1:0-10688 GCA_964532845.1 uncultured Tissierella sp. | reverse complement strand
TTATCAAAGACTTCTTTTTACGCTATCGATTTTTAGTATTTATAATTATTGGAGGCTTAATATTTGTATTTACAAGAAATAGCAAGGAAGTTTTCAAAGAGGACATATATTATAAGGGTACAAGAGATGAAAAAGTGATAGCTTTTGTATGTAATGTTGATTGGGGTAATGAATATATTCCTTTAATGCTTGAAATCTTCAAAAAAAATGATATTAGTATATCATTTTTTTTGACGGGAAGATGGGCTGAGAAAAATCCAGAATTAGTTAAAACTATTATGAGTTTTAATCATGAAATTGGTAATCATGGTTATAATCATAAAGATTATAGTAAACTATCATATGAAGAAAATAAACAAGAAATAAAAAAGACTGCTGATATTATAGCAGATATAACTGGAAAAACTCCAATGTATTTTGGACCACCTTCAGGTGCATTTAATGAAAACACTATTAGAGCAGCTAAGGATTTGGACAATAAGATGATCCTATGGAGCATTGATACTATTGACTGGAGAGAGGATTCAACGAAAGATTTAATTGTTAAAAGAGTAAATAGTAAAGCAGAAGAATCAGCAATTGTTTTAATGCATCCAACAAAAAACACTGTTGAAGCATTACCAGAAATAATAAATTATCTATTTCAAAATGGTTATAAAATTGGTACAATAGGGGATGTAATATCTTAAATATTGGAGGAAATAATGTATATTATTGATAAGCTAGATAATGGCATCAAAGTCGTAATGGAGAAAATCGATTACGTAAATTCAGTAACCATTGGAGTATTGATAGATAATGGTTCTATAAGAGAAAATCAATCTAATAATGGAGTATCCCATTTTATTGAGCATATGCTTTTTAAGGGAACAAAGAATAGAACACCTAAACAAATAGCAGAATCCATTGATGATATTGGAGGTCAGTTAAATGCCTTTACTGGAAAAGAGCAAACTTGTTACTTTGCAAAAGTTCTAGATCAGCATCTGCCAATAGCCATTGATGTACTAGGAGATATGCTTAATAACTCTCTTTTTAATAGTGAGGATATCACTAAGGAAATGGGTGTTATTATAGAAGAAATAAACATGTATCAAGATACACCAGAGGATCTGGTATTTGAATTGTTAAGTGATTTAATGTTTGAAGGTACAAGCCTAGAATTACCCATACTAGGAACAGCTGAGAGCATTTCCAAACTAAATAGAGATAATATTTTGGAATATTTTTATAAGAACTATAGCCCAAAAGACATGATTATTTCTCTTGCAGGAAAGTTTGACTCAAAGGAAGTCATGAAAAGACTTAATGAAAGCTTTGGACAATTTAACAAAGAACACAATTCAAATCTGGAAAAAATATATGCTAAACATAATTATAAAAACAAGATAAAGGGAATAAGAAAAAATATTGAACAACTTAATGTTTGTCTAGGATTAGATGCAGTTACCAGTATATCAGAGGATGTTCAACCTTTATTAGTTATGAATAATGTATTTGGTGGCAGTATGAGCTCAAGATTGTTCCAAAAGATTAGAGAAGAACGAGGATTAGTATATGCTATCGACTCTCATCTATCAACTTATGATAATACAGGTAATTTTACAATTTATGCTGGACTTAATGAAGAATATCTTATAGAAGTAATGGAACTTGTTAATGTGGAAATGGACTATATGAAGAAAAATCTAATAACAAGTGAGGAATTAAGAAAATCTAAAGAACAGCTAAAGGGCGGTTATATTTTAGGAATGGAAGGTACATTTAACCGAATGTTTGAAATTGCCAAGTCAATGTCTCTATTAAATAGAATTGAGTCTCCAAAAGAGATTTTGGAAAGAATCGACAATGTAACAATGGATGATATAGAAAGAATTGTAAACATCGTATTTGATAAGAATAAGTTAAATATAGCTTATGTTGGTGAATTGAATAATGTTAATCAAACAGAAGAAAAAATAAAGAATATATTTGGGATGAGGTAGGATAATGAAAGTTAAGGTAATAAATAACAGCAATTTGTCATTACCAGAATATAAGACTCAAGGGTCAGCAGGAATGGATCTAAGAGCATCTTTAGAAGCCCCTGTTGTATTAAAACCTTTAACAAGGGAATTAATACCAACTGGTCTGTTTATATCTATTCCAGAGGGCTATGAAGGCCAAATCAGAGGTAGAAGTGGATTGGCCATTAATAATGGTATTTCATTGGCTAATGGAATTGGTACAATCGATAGTGACTATAGAGGTGAAGTAAAAGTAATACTTATTAATCTAGGAAATGAAGACTTTATAGTAAATAATGGAGACAGAATTGCACAGCTAGTATTGACAAAGTACGAAAGAATAGAATTTGAAGCAGTTGAAGACCTTGATGATACAACTAGAGGTGATGGAGGGTTTGGTCACACAGGAGTTTAGTATCTAAATAAATATTATCATAATTGATAATCATATTATTATTTTTTTCTCATATATTTAGAATGATGATATCCTTTCTTAAAATGTGAGGTGATAATATGAGACTTAGTGAACTAGGCGAGAAAGAAGTTGTTAACTTAAATAGTGGTGCCGGTTGGGAATTCTTGCTGATTCTGATTTAGTTATAGATGAAGGATCAGGAAAAATTATTAGTCTATTAGTTCCAGATAGAAGGTTTTCCTTGAGATTATTTGGTGTTGAAAAAAATGCTATGGAAATACCTTGGGATGCAATTAGAAAAATTGGATTCGACATGATAATTGTTGAGTTAGATTATTAAAGGTTTTAATAAAACATAATCCTTCGATTATGTTTTTTCTTTGGCATAAATACTGAAATAAGGTAAATGCTAATTAGAGAAACATAATAGGAGGAATATCATGGAAAAATATAGAACTTTAGAAAGTAAAGAAAAAGAGCCAGCAGAAAATAATGAACAAGAAACTGAAAATATTAAGGATTTTGGAATACCCGGATATGTAGGGTACAAAAAGAATATACAATTCATATCTTTAATAGGTGAAATCGAGGGACATTATTTAGCTTCTTCAGATAAAAAAACCACTAAGTATGAGCATATCATTCCTTTATTAATAAGCAGTCAACAAGACCCATCAATTGAAGGTATATTTATTATACTAAATACAATTGGCGGAGATGTTGAGGCTGGACTTGCTTTAGCTGAGTTAATTCATGGTATAAAAAAACCTAAGGTTTCCATAGTCTTAGGAGGAGGCCATAGTATAGGTGTTCCATTGGCCACATCTACTGATTTTTCTGTCATTGTACCATCTGCAACTATGACCATTCACCCAATAAGAACTACAGGCTTAGTAATTGGTGTTCCACAGACATTTAGATATTTTCAAAAGATGCAGCAAAGAATTAATGATTTTATCTTAAGGACTTCTAATATTAAAGAAGAATCACTAATAAATCTTATGTATGCTACTGATCAGCTGGCTAATGATATAGGGACTATTTTAGTTGGGGATGAGGCTGTAAATTATGGTCTTATTGATGCAGTAGGAGATTTTACATTTGCTTTAAATAAGATAAATGAGTTGATAGAAAACAAATAATGTAAAGATTTAGGAATTATGCTATAATGAAGTGTAGATACTGTTTCATCAAAGCTTTAATAAGCTTGTATCAGCAAAAGGGGGACACTCAAAAATTAAGGAATTTAGGTGAGATTTTTGAAAAATGTTAAGAAGAATAAAAATGTTAAAAAAAACAATCCAAAACTGAAAGTAAGTAATGATATTCTTGGGTTTATAATAGTAGCCTTAGGTATAATGGTTCTATTAAGTTTATTTAGTACCAAAATGGGACTAGTTGGACAAGTTATAAATGGTACTACATTCTCTCTAATGGGATTTGGTGGCTATTTTTTCCCTTTTTTCATAGTTGGGACAGGCCTTGTATTTATAATGGATAGGTTCAATAAATCAAGAGTAAAAGCTATTATTTCCATAGTAGTGATTTTAATAAGTTTTTTAATAATACTTGATGGTATAAATCCTACTAATTCAGGATTAATTGAAAGAATTAGAAATGGAATAAATCTATCCAGAACTAATATGGGTGGAGGTTTTATTGGTAGCTTTTTTGGCTTCTTTTTTTATAAGCTTTTTGGTACAATAGGTACTTACATAGTTTTATCAGTTCTTATTTCTATTAGTCTTTTAGTTATTACTAACTCTAAAGTAAAAGATGTTATTAAGAAAGCTAATGAACTTAAACCTGAATTTTCTCCAAATGTTGAGAAACCAAAAAAGATTCAGAGACAAAGACTTTCACCAGATGAGCTATTAGAACTAAATGAGGAAAGCCATCAGATTACTGCTGATGAAATTAGAATAAATGATTACTCCAGACCACAACTTAAGGAAGTAACACAACCAATTAATCAGCAAGTAAAAGAAACAGTAAAAGAGCCTATAAAGGAAAAACTAAGTGAAAATCATATTAAAGCAGGTGCAGATAATATTGATAATGAAGTAAAAGAAAAGCAAGTGAAGGCTAAGAGTCTACAATATAAAAATCCTTCAATGGACTTATTGAATTTACAAGTAAATAGACAGGATGGAAATGATAAAAAAGAGATATTAAACAATGCAAAAATAATTGAAGAAACAATGAAAAATTTTGGTATTGACGCAACTATATCAAATATCAACAAGGGACCAACTATAACTTGTTATGAACTTTCACCAGCACCAGGAATTAAGTTAAGTAGAATAGTTTCCCTTTCAGATAATATTGCTCTTAGTTTAGCATCATCTGATATAAGAATTGAGGCTCCTATACCAGGGAAATCTGCCGTAGGAATCGAAGTTCCAAATAAGGTGAAGGACAATGTATTTCTAAGAGAAATACTCCAATCCAATGAATATAAGAATATTAATTCTGATATTCCTTTAGCTCTTGGTAAAGATGTATCAGGTAAACCTATTGTTTCAACTATAGATAAGATGCCTCACCTTTTAATTGCAGGGGCAACTGGTTCTGGTAAGAGTGTTTGTATTAATACTATTATAATGAGCATATTATATAAGTCATCGCCTGAGGATGTAAAGTTGTTGTTAATAGATCCAAAGGTGGTTGAGTTGAGTGTTTATAATGGTATCCCACATTTATTAATTCCAGTTGTTACTGATGCAAAAAAGGCTGCATTTGCATTAAACTGGGCCGTAACAGAAATGGAAAAAAGATATAAGTTGTTCGCTCAGAATAGTGTAAGAGATATTACATCATATAATGCTAAAATTGTAAACCCTGAAGAAAAATTACCGAGAATGGTAATAGTAATAGATGAGTTAGCTGATCTTATAATGGTAGCTGCCCAGGAAATTGAAGATTATATATGTAGATTAGCTCAAATGGCCAGGGCTGCAGGAATGTATTTAATCGTTGCAACTCAAAGACCTTCTGTAGATGTCATAACCGGTACTATTAAAGCTAATATTCCATCTAGAATATCATTTTCAGTATCATCACAAGTAGATTCCAGAACAATACTGGATATGGCTGGTGCAGAAAAATTACTAGGTAAGGGTGATATGCTGTTTTATCCATCATTTTATTCTAAACCTGTACGTCTGCAAGGAGCATTTATAGGAGAAGAAGAAGTAGAAAAGGTAGTAGATTTCTTAAAAGAGCAAAATATCACGAATTATGATGAAGAAATTATCGAAGTAGTACAGAATACTAAGGAACTAGATATTGTGGATGGTGATGAATTACTTCCTGAAGCTATTAAACTCGTGGTAGACGAAGGTCAAGCATCTATTTCCTTATTACAAAGAAGATTAAAGGTTGGCTATGCTCGAGCTGCAAGAATTGTAGATGAGATGGAAGCCAGGGGTGTTATTGGAGGTTATGAAGGTAGCAAACCTAGAAAAGTACTAATGTCAAAAGAAGAAATTGAAGAGGAAAATTAAGGAGAGATTTATGAATAAAAAAAGTGTTTTTGTAGTAACCCTAGGATGTTCAAAAAATGAAGTTGATTCAGAAATAATGCAAAGTATTCTTGATAAAGATAGATACACCGTTGCTGATACTCTTGATGAAGCTAATATTATAATTGTAAATACCTGTGGATTTATAGAATCTGCTAAAGAAGAATCAATAGAAACAATTTGGGAAATGACAAAGTATAAACATGAAGGTAATTGTGAATATTTATTATTGGCTGGTTGTTTAGCACAAAGATATTCCAAGGAATTAATTGAAGAAATAGAAGATGTAGATGCCATTATAGGAACTGGTAGTATAAAGGAGCTAAATTCTACACTAAGCTCTTTGGAAAATAAAAGAAAAATAATTAATGTAGAAAATGTTGACCAATCCTATTTAGAAGGCGTTGAAAGGATTAACTTTTCTTCAACAGCCTATGTTCGTATTTCTGAAGGTTGTGATAATTTTTGTACTTATTGCATCATTCCACAACTAAGAGGGAAGCATAGAAGTAGAAAAATGGAAGACATTCTAAAGGAGATAGAATACTTAACTGAAAATGGAGTATCTGAAATAATACTAATAGCACAAAATACATCCGACTATGGTATAGACCTTTATGGTGAATACTCACTATATAAATTATTGGATAAAATAAACCAGATTGAAAATGTTGAGTGGGTTAGAGTTCTATACTTATATCCTGATAACTTTACAGATAAATTAATCCAATCCATAAGAGATAATGAAAAGGTTGTAAAATATGTAGATATACCATTACAACATATTAATAATGGTGTTCTTAAAAGAATGAACAGAAGAACTTCCAAGGAATCAGTTAAAGCATTAATTAACAAACTTAGAAATGAAATTCCTAATATAGTAATTAGAACTACATTTATTGTAGGGTTCCCTGGGGAGACGGATGAAGAGTTTAACGAGCTATATGAGTTTGTGAAAGAAATCCGATTTGACCGCTTAGGTGTCTTTACCTATTCAATGGAGGAAGATACACCAGCATATTCTCTACCAGATCAAGTTTCAGAGGATGTAAAAGAGCAACGTAGAGATAAAATTATGGAAATACAAAGAATTATATCAGAAGAATTAATGATGTCTAAGATTGGTAACCTTTATGAGGTGATCATTGAAGAGTATGCAGGTGAAGACACCTATGTAGGTAGAACATATATGGATAGTCCTGAAATCGATGGGGTAGTATATATTACTACTAAAGATGAGTTAGAAGAAGGACAATTTGTTAAGGTGAAAATCACGGAGTATTTAGAATATGACTTGATTGGAGAGTTGTATAATGAACATAGCAAATAAAATTACTTTATTTAGAGTGTTTCTAGTTCCTATTTTCATGATTGTATTATATTCAGATTTTCCCAATAGCCAATATATCGCTGGTGGTATATTTATTATTGCATCATTAACAGATACACTGGATGGCTATCTTGCTAGGAGCAGAAACTTAGTTACTAATTTCGGGAAATTTTTAGACCCTCTAGCAGATAAAATATTAGTATCTGCAGCTTTGATATCACTTGTTGGTATGGATAAGATACCTGCATGGACTGTTGTTGTAGTAATTGCCAGGGAATTTACCATTACTGGATTTAGAGTAATTGCTGCTTCCGAAGGGGTTACAATTGCTGCAAGTCCCTTAGGAAAATTTAAAACTATTACCCAGTTGATTTCTATAATATTATTATTGTTCAATAATTTCTTTTTTAATTCTTTGAATATACCGATGGATAAAATCACGTACTATATATGCATTTTCTTTACTATAGTTTCAGGAATAGATTATCTTTACAAAAATAAAAACTCTCTTAAATTAGATGACATTTAACTGGAGATGAACTAATGAAGGCAGAAATTATCACTATAGGTACAGAAATAATGGTTGGATCTATATTAAACACAAATAGCAAATATATTTCCACTAAACTTGTTGAACTAGGAATAGACACCTTTTATCATACATCAGTAGATGATAACGAGGAAAGGCTTACTGATGTAATTAAGATTGCATTAAAAAGAGCGGATATCATTATAACTTCTGGAGGTCTTGGTCCTACTCAAGATGACTTAACTAAAGAGATTGTTTCAAAAGCCCTTGGCCTAGAGCTAGTTATGGATGAGGATGCAAGAAATGAACTTATAAATAGGTTCACAAGAAATAACAGGCATATGACTGAAAATAATCTTAAGCAGGCAGTAAGACCAAAAGAAGGTTCATTTATTAGAAATGACAATGGTACTGCTCCAGGTGTATTTATCTGTAAAGATGACAAAAAGGTTATAATGCTACCAGGACCACTAAGAGAATTAATACCTATGTTTGAAAATTATGTATCTGACTTAATTAAGGATAATAATGCCATTGAAATAAAATCAATTAATACTATTGGTATTGGTGAATCAAGTTTAGAAACAGAACTAAAAACATTGGATATCTATGAACCTGGATTTGAAATAGCAACTTTTGCTAAAGGCGGAACTTGTGAGATAAAGATTATTGGTAAAGGTTCTGATCACCAATTATTAAAAAATAAAATTGAAGAAAAAATAGAGATTATCCAATCAAAATTAGGTGAATTTATATACGGTTATGATAATGTAACTATCGAAGAAGTTGTCGTTAGTAGACTTACTGAAAAAGGACTTATGCTATCCTTATGCGAATCCTGTACTGGTGGAATGATTTCAGTAAGAATTACTAGTATACCAGGTGCATCAAAGATATTTGACAGAGGCATAGTAACCTATAGTAACAAAGCAAAAATTGATGAACTTAATGTAAATCCTGATACATTGGAAAAATACGGTGCAGTAAGTGAAGAAACGGCTATCGAGATGGCAAAAGGATTACTACAAAAGACAGATTCTGATATTGTAGTATCTATTACTGGTATAGCAGGTCCCGAAGGTGGTACAAAGGAAAAACCAGTTGGACTAGTTTATATGTGTGTAATGAATAAAAATTCCCATAAAGTCATTAAGAGCAATTTCTCTGGCAATAGACTTGTTGTTCAAGAGAGGGCAACTGTTACAGCATTAAATGAACTAAATAAATTTTTCTAAATTATTAATTGACTTCTTTATGATACTATTGTATCATAATAGTTAAGAACTAACGTTCGAAATTTGAAAGGGGTGAGTCCAGTTTAACTGGAGAACTATGGTGGATGTGAATGAGAAGAAGAAAGCATTAGATTTGGCTTTAAGTCAAATTGAAAAGCAATTTGGAAAAGGTTCTATAATGAGATTAGGAGAGGGAGCTAAGCTTAATCTGGATTATATACCTACAGGCTCTCTAGACTTGGATATTGCTCTAGGTATTGGTGGTCTTCCTAAGGGAAGAATTATCGAGATTTATGGACCCGAATCATCAGGTAAAACTACAGTAGCCCTTCATGTTATTGCTGAGAGTCAAAAAATGGGTGGAAACGCAGCTTTTATTGATGCAGAGCATGCCTTGGACCCTGGATATGCAGAAAAACTAGGTGTTAAGATTGAAGATCTTATTATTTCACAGCCAGATACGGGGGAGCAGGCGTTGGAAATAACCGAAGCTCTTGTAAGAAGTGGTGCAATTGATATTATAGTTGTAGACTCAGTTGCAGCATTAGTACCTAAGGCTGAAATAGATGGTGAAATGGGCGACAGTCACATGGGTTTACAAGCAAGACTTATGTCTCAGGCTCTTAGAAAGCTTACTGGAGCTATAAATAAGTCAAATGCAACGATTATATTTATAAATCAGCTTAGAGAAAAAATTGGGGTTATGTTTGGAAATCCTGAGACAACAACAGGTGGTAGGGCTTTAAAATTCTATGCAAGTGTTAGACTAGATATTAGAAGAATAGATTCAATAAAACAAGGTGATGAAGTATTAGGAAATAGAACTAGAGTAAAAGTTGTTAAGAATAAGGTTGCACCGCCATTCAAACAAGCTGAGTTTGATATAATGTATGGACAAGGCATCTCCAAATATGGCAACATTCTTGATGCTGGTGTAACTGCGGAAATAATTAATAAGGCTGGTTCTTGGTTTAGCTACAATGATCAGAAACTTGGACAAGGTAGAGAGAACTCAAAGGACTACCTAAGAGACAATCCTGAAGTTGCAAATGAAATAGAAAAGAAAATTAGAATGAAATACGGTTTAATTGAAAAAGATAACTCCATTGAAAGCACTGTTAATTCTAAGGAGTAATAAATTATCATACCTCCTCTTGTAGGAGGTTTTGTTTTAGGAGTGATTTATATGAGGATTCTATTTTTTACAGATACCCACTTAAGAGGAACGAATCCTAAAAACAGGAAGGATAACTTCCAGGATACTCTCGAAAGAAAGCTTATTGAAGTAGTAGATATTATAAATAAATACAATATAGATTTTGTAATTCATGGTGGTGATCTTTTTGATAGACCTGATATCTCCTTATCTATAGTCAGCAGATTTTCTAAATTATTAAAAAGTATTAGCGTTCCATTTTATATAGTGACTGGTAATCATGATATATTTGGTCATAATCCTCAAACCATAAATAGAACAGTATTGGGATTGTTAAATGAACTAGATTTTCTAAAGATTATTGATGGGAACAATAAGATTATTTTGGAAAAAGATAATATTAAAGTCCAGTTAACTGGGCAACCATATGTATACGATATAGACACCGACCATAGTAAAATGAAATATATATTAACAACAAAAGATGATGATA
>CAZHLF010000065.1:0-10753 GCA_964532845.1 uncultured Tissierella sp. | reverse complement strand
GTTATCAATGAAATGATGTATGTTCTTGGAAAGACTGATAATTACAACAATGTAAATGAGTTAACTGAAGAGATATCAAAGACAATTAAGGAATATACTGGACTATACAGGATAAATGAACCTACTACCTGGCCAATAGGAGGCTCAGATGTACTTTATGTAGATGGATTCCACTTTGAAGATGGCTTAGCTAAGCTTCAGGTTGTAAATGATGGTAAGATGTTCCAAGGCATAAGTTCAACAGACTTTGTTGAGAAGGAATTTGAGAAGATAGTAGAGACCATTGGAGAATAGTATTAAATATTAGGCACCTTTGTAAAAGCTGAAGCCATTAGGTTTCAGCTTTTACTCTTTATCATTTTGATAAATATTTTGCATAGATATAAATTGTGGTATAATTAGAGCAACAGAAAGTTAGAAATAAAAGGAGGGAGTATATGCTTAGATTAAAAAATATTTCCAAAGCCTATAATAAGGGGGCAGTAAAAGCTGTAGACAATTTAGATCTAGAAATAAAATCTGGGGAGATATTTGGTTTTTTAGGACCTAATGGAGCAGGGAAGACAACAACTATAAAAATGATTGTAGGACTTTTAAAACCAGATTCGGGAAGCGTTGTGCTAGATGACGTAAATGTTTGGGAAGAACAACTGGTGGCAAAGTCTATGATTAGCTATGTTCCTGATAGTCCTGAAATTTATGACAGATTAAAAGCGATAGAGTATTTAAATTTTATAGCTGATATGTACGGAATTTCTCAGGAAGAAAGAAAAACTAAGATCGAGTACTATACTAATCTATTTAATATAAAGGATGCTTTAGGTGATATCATAAGTAGCTTCTCTCACGGTATGAAGCAAAAATTAGTCCTAACAGCAGCACTTTTAAACAATCCAAATCTTTTTATACTGGATGAGCCTATGGTAGGTCTAGATCCTAAATCTGCCTTTAATCTAAAGGAAATTATGAGGAAAATGTGCGATGAAGGAAAGACTGTATTCTTTTCCACCCATGTAATGGAGGTAGCTGAGAAGCTTTGTGATAGAATTGCAATTATAAATAAAGGAAAAATCATAGCCCATGGAACTATGGAGGAACTTAGAAATCATGCAGATGAAAATGAATCCCTGGAGAATATATTCTTGGAGCTGACAGGTGATGAATAAGCTAATATCCTTAATCAAAACAGATTTAAATATTACCTTTGGATTTTCATCTATAAAAAACAGCTTTAGAACAGGAAAAAATCGTTGGCAAGTAATTGTGTTTTTTATTGCCATGATATCCTTGATACCAACTTATTTTCTTATGATAAAAGGATTATGGTCTTTTTATGATGTTTTTAGACAAATTGGGCAACAATCATACTTCTTGTTGATAGGTTTTTTAGGTTCACAATTGATGGTTTTTTTCTTTGGTCTATTGTATGTAATGAGTAAATATTATTTTTCCAATGATTTGGTTCATCTTGTACCACTACCAATAAAGCCATCATATATATTTACTTCTAAGTTTATTACTATTATGTTTAGTGAGTATATAACTTCACTACCTATATTATTACCCTTTATAATAATTTATGGTATCAAAGGCCATGTAGGATTGGTTTACTGGTTATATGCTTTATTAGCTGCTATATTCTTACCTGTAATTCCTTTGGTATTAGCATCTATAGCCATTATGATAATGATGAAGTATACTAATATTAAGGGGAAAAGGGATCAACTAAGGATAGTTTCAGCTGGTCTTTTTATGATTATTGTAATTTGGGGACAATTGCAGATTCAAAAGATTACTCAACAATCCATAACTCAAGGTGAAGATTTTATGTTTAATCTAGCGAGAGATGCGAATCTACTTGTTAGAAAGCTTGGTCTTGCATTTCCTCCTAGTATGTGGGGTTCTTTATCCTTAGCGAATTTCGATAAGATGATTGGATTTACCAATATTCTATTGTATGTGGTGCTAAGTATAGCGGTTTTTGTAGGGATGATTTTTTTAGCTGAGAGTTTGTTCTTTGATGGATTGATTGGAAATATTGAAGTTTCTTCATCCAAGGGTAGAAGAAAAACTGATTTGAATAAGAATACCATAATAACTAAACCATATTTGGCTATTGCAAATAAAGAGATTAAAATGTTATTTAAGACTCCAATATATCTTATGAATTCTGTTGGTGGAGTAATTATTGCTCCTATAATCATTGTGATGAGTATGTTTACAGGTGACGAATCCATGGAGCCTATAACAAACTTTCTATATGGAAATATGGACATGGTTGTACTTGCAAGCATAGGAATGATAGGGTTTTTAGGACTATTAAATTGCGTAGGTGCTACTACTTTCTCTAGAGAGGGTAAGAATTTCTGGATAATGAGAACATTACCAATTAGGTCAGAGGATCAAATAATTGGAAGAGTAATGGCTTCACTTGTTATTCAGGTTATCGGAGCAATTGTTTTAATAGCCTCTGTATTTTTCATAATTAAACTTACTATAGTAGATATATTATTAATAGCAGGTATTGGATTATTAGCCAGTATTCCAATGACTCAAATAGGTATGGTTATAGACATTATAAGGCCAATGCTTACATGGACCAACCCACAGCAAGCTATGAAGCAGAATTTAAATGTTTTAATAAGTATGGGCTTAGGTACTATCTATGGAGGAGGGATATACCTTCTTATAAGGTTATTGTTTGAAAAGATTTCTATATGGCAAATTTATATAATATTAGTTGGTATATCAATAATTAGCTCAATTATTTTATTTGTAGTGTTAAAGAAGTTGATTGTAAGGCAATTTATTGAGATAGAAAATATGTAAAGGCGAGGATATCCTCGCCTTCTTTGTTTTAACTTGAGTAATATTCAACTACTAATTGGTCTTCAATTTCAATTGGGACCTCTTCTCTTTCAGGTGCCTTTATAAAAGTTGCTGAGAAGTTATCTTCATCCTTAGTTATATAAGCTAGTGTGTTTAGCAGAGCATTTTGAAAGTTTTCCTTAAATAGCTCGACTTGTTTTGATTTTTCCTTAAGAGTTATAGTATCTCCAACCTCACAAAGATATGAAGGGATATCGATTTTTATACCATTTACTAGGAAGTGACCGTGTACAACCATCTGTCTAGCTTGTCTTATGGATGAGGCAAACCCCATTCTATAAACAAGGTTATCCAATCTTGACTCTAAAATTTTAATCAATGCATGACCTGTCTGATCCTTTGACTTCTTAGCCACTTCTACATATCTTGCAAATTGTTTTTCCATTACACCATAGTATGCTCGTAATCTTTGCTTTTCTAAAAGTTGTTGACCATAGTCTGAAAGCTTCCTATCAGCTCTACTTGTACCTTTAGTTGCTCTATTCATTGCTTTAGGATGTCCGACAACATTTAATCCTAATCTCCTAGATAATTTAAATCTAGGTCCCATCATTTTAGCCATTTATATCATCTCCGAATAATATTTGCCGCGGTGATTTTAAAAGCCAAAGATAGTATACCAAATTACTAGGGATTTGTAAATATATAATTGATAGGGTTTATCAACTAATTTTATAACCTTAAAACGAGGTGTATATATCTCCTACTTCTATAAGTGATCGGGTTCCTTATTCTTCAATAGGTGGGTGTCATAATCACTCACCTCGTTGCAGCCGAAAGTAGAAACTGCAGGCAGTTTCATCAAAGCTTAAATTCATTTCGACATAGCAAAACAGAGAGTAGAAACTTCTCTTTTTCTTGTTTCATAAAGATGATTAAAATGATATATTATTAGTGATGGGAGGGGTTTAGATGAAGGTATTTATTAGTGCTGATATTGAAGGTGTAACGGGTTGTACGGTATGGGACGAAACTGATAAAGGAAAAGACCTTTATGAAAGTTATGCAAAGCAAATGACCTTAGAGGTTAAAGCTGCCTGTGAGGGTGCAAATGAATCAGGTGCAACTGAAATCATGGTTAAAGATGCACATGACAGTGGAAGAAATATTGATCATAATTTGTTGCCTAAGAATACAAAGCTTGTAAGAGGTTGGGCTGGTGGTCTTTATTCTATGGTTCAGGAACTTGATGAGAGTTATGATGCATTGATATTTATAGGATATCATTCTGCTGCTGGCAGAGACACAAATCCTTTGTCACATACTATGACTACAGGACTTGATTATTTGAAGATTAATGGAATGTTAGCCAGTGAGTTTTTAATTCACTCATATATTGCTGCTTTTCTTAAGGTTCCAGTAGTGTTTTTATCTGGAGACAAAGGATTATGTGAAGATACTAAGACAATAAATAACAACATCCAAACTTTAGCGGTTAAAGAGGGCAAAGGAAATTCCACCATAAGTATTCATCCGGATTTAGCCCTGGATATGATAAAGGATGGAGTAAGAGAGGCTCTTAATAAAGATAAAACTAAATGTCTGATTGAACTACCTAAGGAATTCATAGTTGAAATTAGATACAAAAACCACAAGGACGCTTTCAAAGGTTCAACTTATCCTGGTGTTGAGAAAATTGATGAATATACTATAAGGTTTTGCTCAAATGATTATATGGATGTACTGAGGATGATGAATTTTTTAATCTAACAGATGAAAGAGGGCAACAATGGAAATTATAGAACACGATGAAAAAGGCATACTTAAAAGAATACAATCTATGATACTGCCTATTACAGCTGAGAATATTCTTCAGATGATGGCAGGTATTGTATCAATGGCCATGATAGGAAGAATAAGTCCCCTGGCAGTTGGAGCTATAGGAATTGGCTCAATACTATTTAGAATAATCTGGGCAATTTTTAAGGGAATATCAACTGGAGCTACTGTTTTAGTTGCACAAAGCCATGGGGCTAATAACAACAAGAGACTGGCCTTAGTATCAGAACAAGGTTTAATTGTATCAATTATTATATCGATTATACTTCAGCAGCTCCTTTTTTGGAATGCAGAATTTTTCTTAAAAATCTTCAATCCATCACCTGAGCTATTGGCGGATGGTATTATGTATTCTAGAATTATATCATGGAGTATACCTTTTTCTGCAATTATACTTATTGTTTCTGGAATATTACAAGGTATGGGAAATGCAAAGGTTCCGATGAAAATAATAGGTTCACTTAATATAATAAATATTGTATTTTGTTATCTCCTTATTTTTGGGAATTTAGGTTTTCCTAAATTAGGCTTAAGAGGTGCGGCTATAGCATATGTTATCTCATACTTTTCTGCTGCAATTATGAGTCTATTTGCTTTGTTCGGTACTGGAGGAGCATTTACAAAGCTAGGTGAGAAATTTAAGCTACAATTTAATAAAGAAGAAACATTGCAACTAATTAAATTTGGAGTTCCAACAGCATTTGAAACTAGCTTTTGGCAATTTGCCTCAGTAATTATTACTAGAGCGATTCTTACTTATGGTGAGACTGCTTATGCTGCATATCAGCTTGGACTTCAAGCAGAGGCTATATCCTATATGCCAGCAGCAGGATTTAGTATAGCTGCATCAGCCTTTGTTGGTCAAGCAATTGGTTCTAAGGATAGAGAATTAGGTAAGAAATATCTTAATCATCTGATTAAATTATCAATCATAATTACTGCCTTTGCCAGTGCTATATTAGTATTTTTCCCAAGTGTAATTATGAGGATTTTGACTGATGATCAAGAGGTTATAAAAATAGGAGCAAGATATTTACTCTTAATGGGATTAGTCCAGATACCACAAAATCTAGCTCATCTACTAAATGGAGCTTTAAGAGGTGCAGGTTTTGCTAAGATTCCAATGATAAATGTTGGTGTTGGTATATGGCTTGTAAGGGTTCCATTAGTACTCTTAATGACCTATGTAGTTGGACTTGATATTAATTGGATTTGGTTTAGCATAATTACAGATCTAATAATTAGATTTATTTTGGCTATTATAACATTTAAGAAGAAAGACATATTTAATGATAATATTGTTATGGAATAAGTTAAAAAATGGAGTAAAAATTATTTTATAAAAATCCTTGACACGATGTAACAATTCCTAGTATAATTGTATACATTAAGAATAAATAAATAATTTGCATTGAGTTGGTAAAGTATATTATATGAGGTATTGAAGAGAGGATCTTATTGGTGAAAGAGATCTATACTGATTTAATAGAAGTGCACCAAGGAGCATTTAATCGAAATTAGTAGATTATTACGGAGGTTCCCGTTATAGAACTAGAGTATGAAAGTACTTGAATTTGAGTTGGGAGAAATCCTAAACAGAGTGGAACCGCGAAATTAACCTTTTGCCTCTGTATATTTTATATACAAGGGGCAGAAGGTTTTTTATTATGAATAGGAAAGTCCTACTTTATAAGTCTTTATCATATAGGACTTTCCGTAAATGAGTAACATGAAAAGCTACAACTATTGCTTTTTTAGAAGCTTTTCTTATTACGAATAGGAAAGTCATACATTTTATATCTTTATAATATAGGACTTTCCGTTAATGAGTAACAAGAAAAGCTACAACTATTGCTTTTTTAGAAGCTTTTCTTATTTTTATAAAAATATATTTTAGGAGGAATATCATGTTATACAACAATATTACAGAGACAATCGGACGCACACCATTGGTAAAAATAAATCATAAAGAAGAAGGAATGGCTGACATTTATGTTAAGCTGGAAAGCTTTAATCCTGGAGGAAGTGTAAAGGATAGACCAGCTTTTTATATGATTAAGGATGCTGAAGAAAAAGGACTAATAAAAAAAGGCGATACAATAATTGAAGCCACAAGCGGAAATATGGGGATTGCTTTAGCTATGATAGGAGCAGCTTTGGGATATAAAGTTGTTATAGTAATGCCTGATACAATGAGTGTAGAAAGAAGAAGAATTATGACTGCATATGGGGCTGAGCTTATTCTAACAGAAGGAAAATATGGGATGTCTGGTTCTGTAAACAAGGCTGAGGAATTAGCAAAGCAAAAAGGGTATTTTATGGTTAGACAGTTTTCCAATGAGGCTAATGTAAAGTCACATGTGGAGACAACTGCAGTGGAAATTTTGGAAGATACTGAAGGGAAAATTGATGCTTTTGTTGCAGGAGTAGGTACAGGTGGAACAGTAAGTGGAGTTGGAAAGATTTTAAAGGAGAAAAATAAGGATATATTGGTAGTGGCAGTTCAACCAATAAAATCTCCAGTTTTAACAGGAGGCGCACCATCAGGACATGGAATACAAGGTATAGGAGCAAATTTTATTCCTGATAATTATGATAAAGATGGATGAAGATACGGCATATGCAGGTGCTAGAGAATTAGGCAAAAATGAAGGAATTATTTCAGGAATGTCTTCAGGTGGAAATTATTCAGCAGCAAAAGAAGTTGCTAAAAAACTTGGAGAAGGAAAAGTCGTAGTAACTGTATTACCTGATACAGGCGAAAGATATTTATCTACAATATTATTTGCTCAGGAGTAGGAGTGATATCATGTTTAAGTATATTATTAGTCAGGGAAAAGTAATTTTAGAGAAGGATCCAGCAGCTAA
Source organism: uncultured Tissierella sp. (assembly GCA_964532845.1). Lineage (GTDB taxonomy): Bacteria > Bacillota > Clostridia > Tissierellales > Tissierellaceae > Tissierella_B. The sequence goes on along the minus strand of CAZHLF010000065.1, from coordinate 3,217 downwards.
AAATTTAGTTGAAGCTATTTTTACATCCCCTGGATTAAGAGCTATGGTATATCATAGAGTGGCTCATAAACTTTATAAAAAGAATAGATTATTTCTTGCAAGACTTATTTCTCAAAGAGCAAGAAGAATTACTGGAATAGAAATTCATCCAGGGGCTACAATCGGTGATAATCTATTTATAGATCATGGAATGGGGATTGTAATAGGAGAAACTGCCGAGATAGGCAATAATGTTACATTGTTTCATGGAGTTACACTAGGAGGAATAGGCGGAGATAAAGGCGAAAAAAGACATCCAACTGTTGAAGATGATGTTATTATTGGAGCAGGTGCAAAGATTCTTGGAAATATTACAATTGGAAAGGGTGCTAAGGTTGGAGCAAATTCAGTAGTATTACATGACGTTCCAGCTTATACAACAGCTGTCGGAATACCTGCCAGAATAATATATAAGAAAACAAAAGCGCATATTTATGCAATTTAATAAAAACTGCAAGCTACATTAAATTCAGCTTGCAGTTTTTTCATGTAATTAATCAAAGTTTAATTTATTTTTAGAGTTATGATAAACTCAGTTCCAAATCCATATTGGCTTTTTACTTTAATTTGTCCGTCGTGAGCTTCGACTATTGATTTTACTATAGCCAAACCTAAGCCGGTACCACCTGTTAATTTATTTCTTGAGATATCAGCTCTATAAAATCTATTGAAGATGTTTTTTAAATCTTCTTCCTTTATTCCAATACCATTATCATTTATACTTAGGATTACAGAATTTTCTACTCTTTTCAAAGTTACTATTACTTTTCCATCCTTATTTAGGTAACGAAGTGAGTTGGATAATAAGTTAGAAATAATTTGATTAAACTTTTCTTTATCCATATTTATAAGAATATTTTTTTCTAAATTGCTTTCCAGTGAATAATTTTCTCTTAAGAATAATGGCTCAAAGGATGTAATTATTGTATATAATTCCATTGATAAATCGAATTTCGTTTTATTTAATCTAGGACTATACTCTTCTTCAGTAAAGGAGCTTTTTAAGTCATCAACTAATTTAGTTAATCTTGTGACCTCATCCATTAGTATTTCTAGGTGTTCTTTATTTGGGTCCCAAACTCCATCTGAAATTGCCTCAAGATGTGTCTTAAGTGTAGTAAGAGGTGTCCTTAACTCATGGGATATATCAGAAGCATATCTTTTTCTTATGCTATCCTGTTTAGATAAGGAGTCAGCTAGAAAGTTGATTGATTCTGTAAGTTGTGAGATTTCAGCAGTATTGTTTATAATTTCAGATCTGGCGGTAAGGTCTCCATCTCTTAATCTATTTGCAGTATTGGTAATACTAGCTATAGGTTTAGTTAGTTGTCTTGATAGTACTATACTTATTGTTATACCTATTATTATTGCTAAAATACCTGAAGTCAATAATGAACGTTTCAAAGTATCCATAAAGATTATTGAGCTATCTGTAATATATGAATTATCTAAATATCCTATAAGAAGTGTACCTATTACTTTGTCATCATTAAATAAGTCGTATGATATCTCTTTATAGTTTCCATCAGGGATTTGGTGCATCATATTCATCCTTCTTCTATTCATGCCCATTCCCATTCCATTGACGTTAGAGTCATAAACAGTATTTCCATCAGTATCCTTTATTCTTATTTCAATTCCTTCACTTTGGGAATAATGAATAAGACTCATTTGATTTAAATCAGAAATGCTACCAGAATATTGGGAGTTGATTTCCTCATAAATCATATCAAACCTAGTCCTTTGTTCAGATTCAAGATAAGAATCAAAAGTGTTATTTATCATAAAGCTTGAGATAATAGAAATAATAAAAATTGAAACTAATATTGAAAAAACAAAGCTAAAGATCATTTTTTTAGAAAGACTCATATGGCACCTCCTCATAATTTAATTATACATCAAAAAATAAACTTTTCTCCATAATTCCTCCACAATTGTTTAGTATTATTAGCTTAACAAAGAAAGGAGTGGTATTAATGAAAAAACTTATTATTATGTTAACATTTATACTTGTATTAAGTGCAGGTACAATGTTTGTTTTTGCAGAAACAACAGTAGACGAAGACGCCTTAAGCTGGTTTAATGAGAGAATGAGTTATAGAAAAGACGCCTTAAAAGAAGCTCTTGATGACGGAGAAATTACTCAAGAGGAGTTCGATACATGGTCTGAGCATTTCAACTATATGGAAGAATTCCATGAAGAAAATGGTTTTGGACCAGGTAATGGTTTTGGTGGATGTCATGGAAACAGAGCAAATGGTAGACGAGGTTTTGGTGGAGGAATGATGAGAGGATTTGGCTGGAACAACTAACCTAATCTTAATTGATAACCAACCCCATAGATAGTAACTATATAGACAGGAGTTTTAGGATTATCCTCAAGCTTCTGTCTTAAATTTTTTATATGGCTATCTATAGTTCTATCATATCCTTCATATTCATATCCAAATGCTGCTTCTATAAGTTGTTCTCTACTTAGAACTATTCCTGGATTATCAAAAAAGACAGATAAAACCTTAAATTCATTAGGTGTTAGATCTATTGTTTTTCCATCCTTCATAATAAGCATTTTATCAGGTTCTACTACTACTCTGCCATCTTTTGTAGTGATTCTTTTATTTATAGCTCCAGAATGGAGATTATAGCTTCTTTTTAAAATTGCTTTAATTCGTAGCATAAGCTCTCTTGGACTAAATGGTTTGGTAACATAGTCATCCGCTCCAAGATATAAACCTTCAATCTTATCATCTTCCTCAGCCTTAGCAGTAAGAATAATTATTGGGATATCTGAAATATCTCGTATTCTCTGACAAACCACTTCCCCAGATATCTTTGGAATCATCAAGTCTAAAATTACAAGATGAATCTCTTCTTTATTAAAAATATCTAAAGCCTCTTGTCCATCCATGGCTTCAAATACATTATATTCTTCCTTGAGTAAATACGCCTTTATTACATCTAGTATATTCTTTTCATCTTCAACAATTAGGATATTTTTTTTCATTTATCTCACCCCTATTAATATACCCCTTGATTCATTAACTTATATTATTATATGTTAATTTATTTATATTACAAAAGATTGGTATTATCTGATAGAAATATGGAACTAATGGAGTAATATATTATGAATTATTTGGAAATACTTAGTATAACAGATTAAAAATGGGGGCTTTAT
>CAZHLF010000064.1:0-10841 GCA_964532845.1 uncultured Tissierella sp. | reverse complement strand
AACATTAACAAAAATGTTAATATATTAGGATACTTAATGAAGATATCAAAGAATGACGCACTAATCTGGTTTGATTATTTTTCACAAATGGATGATGAAGAAGTAATTAATACCAAACATGAGGAAATAATATATGCTACCTTTGCACAAATTGAGGCAGCAATTGAGGATAGAAATGAGAAGTTAATGGCTGAAATTAAAAATTTAAAAACATTGCAAAATAGGACATACTATGTTGGCACGGAAGATAAGTTTCCTAAGGGATGTCGTTCTTGTCTATTAGGGGATGGACTAAGTGCAATTAGAAAAACCAACAAATGCAACTTAGATTGTAAGTTTTGCTACAATTATGGACAACTAGATAATATTCCTCCAGTAGGAGAAGGTATGTGGGATGTTGGAGGCACTAAGTTTTATGAGAAGGATATAGATTTACTTCTTTCAATACACAAGAAACCAACTGGAATTGCCTATGTTTATTTAGAGCCATTTATGGAAATTCAAAAATACTACTCCTTCATCAAGAAATTTAGTGATGCAGGCATTTATCAACATATGTACACAAATGGCACCTTAGCTACAGAAGAGACATTGAAAGCACTAGGAGAAGCAGGTCTTGATGAGTTACGATTCAATTTGGGTGCTTCTAACTGTTCAGATAAGGTTATTGAGAATATAAAATTAGCTAAGAAATGTATTAAAAATGTTGGGATTGAGACTCCAATGACACCAGAGTTTTTCAAATCATTTTTTAAGAAAAAGGATGCAATTTTAGATACTAAACTTGATTTTATCAATTGTGCAGAATTACATTTAAATGAAAACAATGTCCAAAACTATAATGGGGAAAATATGTATATGTCAAGGCTTGGATATATTTCTCCTATATGGAGCAGGAGATTAACTCTAGAGTTTATGAAAATAGCTGACGAAGAAAACTGGGATATAGTAGTCCATGATTGCTCAAACTATACTAAATTTGCTAGAAATCTTAATTTAAGTAGTAAAGAAGGGCAATGGTTTGGAGCAAGTAATTATGCATGTGAGTTTAACAGTATTCCATTTGAAGCTTTTATTCCAATACTGAATGATGAAAATTTTCAATTTTTAAGTGAAGAAGAATTACCTGAAGGATATAAACCGCCTTTAATCACTTATTAGGTTGATTTAAATTTGAAGAATTTAATTGGAACCAGACAAGTGAAACTTCCACTTGTCTGACATACACTTTAGGTATTTGAAAAAGCTTTAACCTATATTATTTTTCTTTCTTCATAACCATGAAATAATAGTCTACACCAAATTCACCGTTAAACTCTTTTTCAAAATCCCTTAGCTTTGCTTCTTGGTCTTTTGAAAGGTTTGCATAGCCAAGTTCCTTTAATGGATCTAGGTACTGTTTATCCATCCAATTACCTCCTCGTATATATTAATCTTCAAACTACTAAATAGGTTTTCAATTAAATTATAACCTTTTTATTACTGTTTAATACTTATGACATATGGTAAAAAGCGGAAATCTTATTTTGAAATATTAAGTAGGAATTACGGTTGATAAATAAAAAATTCTGTGTTAACATAATATTCAATTGAATAAGATATTAGGTTCTGAAAGAATAATAGGGAAATGGGTAAAAGCCCATGCAGCCCCCGCTACTGTAATTGATTATGAAATCAATGTTTAAACCACTGGTTTATACCGGGAAGGTATTGAGAGTAAGACGAGTCATAAGCCAGGAGACCTGCCTAGTACAAAGTAATGCGACCTTCGGTGGGAAGGAGAGCTGTTTATATTGTAATCTTTTACATTATAATTGCTCCTAGACTATTGGCCTAGGAGTTTTTTTGATGGATAAATATGAAAGGAGAGTATGATATTCTTAGTCACAATATCATACAAGATATTTATGGCACATGGAGGACGAGGTGGGCTTGGTCCACGTGGTTTTTTAACAGAAGAGGAAAAAAAGAATAAACCAAATATTTCTAAGGAATTGATAATAAGGATACTATCTTATCTAAAACCATATAGAATGCAGTTTTTCTTTGTTTTAATTGCTATTATACTATCATCAATCATAGGACTCTTACCATCTGTAATAACCGGAAGAATTGTAGATGAAGCCCTTATTGGAGAGAATTTAGATCTTCTCCTAAGACTTCTTTTAATGGCTTTTGCTACACTAACAGCTTCGCAGGCTATTGGAGTAATTCAAAGTTATATAAATTATTGGATTTCTAACAGAATTATATTTGATATGAAGAATCAGATGTATGAACATCTCCAGCAGTTATCCCATGAATTTTATACAACTGAAAGGCAAGGGGACATAATTACACGAATGGAGAATGATATAAACGGAGTAGGAACAGTGATTTCTAATACTTTGACAACTTCTGTCAGTAATTTAGCCGTAGTTATTGCAACTTTATTTGCATTGTTTTCTATGAGCTGGCGCATGGCTTTGGTGGGGATAGCAGTAATTCCTCTGTTAATTCTTCCTACAAGAAGTGCAGGAAGGACGAGATTCAAATTCCTTACTGAAAGTCAAATCCAACGTGATAAATTGAATCAGATATTGACTGAAACTATGAGCGTATCAGGGTCAATGTTAATGAAGCTGTTCACAAGAGAAGCTAGGGAATATCAGCGTTTTGTAGACGTTAATAAAAAAGTATCAGAGTTATCCCTTAAGGAGCAAAACAGTGGTAGATGGTTTTTAATGGCAATGGGTATGTTCACTCAATTAGGACCTCTTCTTATTTATTTTGCAGGAGGATGGCTAATAATTACCAACAAGGACCCCATGCTGACAGTTGGTACTATTACTGCTATGGTGGCATTAGTAAATAGGATGTATAGGCCAGTAGAATCATTACTTAGGTTAGGAGTAGAATTTACTCGTTCTTTAGCTTTGTTTACAAGAATATTTGATTACTATGACAAAGAAATTTCTATAAAGAACAAAGATAATCCAGTAAAGATAGAAATAGATAATGCAAGGATATGTTTTAACCATGTTGGCTTTTCATATAAAGGTGGAGAAAGGATTCTACAGGATATAAATATAGAAATACCTTCTGGAAAAATGTATGCAATAGTGGGACCTTCTGGGGCTGGTAAGTCAACTTTAGCAAATCTTATTCCAAGAATATTTGATGTAGATAAAGGAAGTATAGAGGTAAATGGAATTGATATTAGGGATTATGACCTGACTTTTTTACGTCAAAACATTGGGGTTGTTAGCCAGGAAGCATACTTGTTTAACGGAACAATCAAAGAAAATATTCTCTATGCAAAGTATGATGCAACAGATGAAGAAATTGAGAGAGCCTGCAAGATGGCAAATATTCACGATTTTATTACTAATCAAAGTAATGGCTATGATACAGAAGTTGGCAATAGAGGCTTGAAGTTATCAGGAGGAGAAAAACAAAGAATCTCTTTAGCCAGAGTTGTTCTTAAGAATCCTAAGATTTTAATTCTTGATGAAGCAACATCCTCATTGGACTCTATTTCAGAAAATGCAATACAAGATGCCTTGGAAGAAATGATGAAAGGACGAACCAGCATAGTAATAGCTCACAGACTTTCAACCATACTTACAGCAGATAGAATATTGGTAATAAAAGATGGAGTAATTAAAGAGCAAGGATCTCATAAGGATTTATTAAAAATGAATGGAGTTTATAAGGAGTTATACGAGACTCAATTTAGACGCGCTATTGGGTTTGATGGTGTAAAAGAACTTCTCATTCCAGAAAATAAAAAGTAATTGAGGTTGATTAATAAAAATTTCTGTGTTATTATATGAAATAATTGAATAAAGATTAGGTTCGAAAGAATAAAAGGGAAATGGGTAAAATCCCATGCAGCCCCCGCTACTGTAATTGATGACGAAATCAACGTTTAAACCACTGGGTTATTCCGGGAAGGTGTTGAGAGTAGGATGAGTCATAAGCCAGGAGACCTGCCTAGTACAAAGTAACGCGACCTTCGGTGGGAAGGAGAGCTATTTATATTGTAATCTTTTACATTTTAATTGCTTCTAGACCATTGGTCTGGGAGCAATTTTTTTTCATCAAAATTTAAAGTGAGGTAGACATTTTGAAGAGAATAGGTATTTATGTATGTGGAAACGTATCAAAGAGGTGTACAGCAAATGGTTGCTTAAGAGCATTTAATGAAAAAGGGGATTCTTTTAGTGTTTATGATGAATCAATGTACAAGCTAGTATCCTTTAACAACTGCAATGGTTGTGAAGAGGATCCAATGGAAAGTCTTGTACACAAAATTGAAAAATTCAAGATGGCCAATGCAGACACAATTCATCTAGCCTCATGTATTAGAGGTAGATGTGAACATTATGAAAAGTTTGTGGATGAGTTATCTAAAGACTTTGATGTTATAGGATATACTCATGGTACTGCTGAAGGTAAAAAGAATAATAACAAAAATAAAAAGAGACTTGTAGCTTTATAAGAATAACAAGCTTGGGTAGTTGACACTTATTAGGAGGTCTTCATGGAAGATACAAAGGATAATAAAAAAGGTTCCAATTTCAAGAGAATAATGATTGCAGGTACAGGAAGCGGATGTGGTAAAACAACCATTACCTGTGGAATTTTAAGAGCCCTGATGAATAAAGGACTTAATGTAGCCTCTTTTAAGACTGGACCAGATTATATAGATCCCATGTTTCACTCTCGTATAACTGAAGTAAAGTCCAGGAATCTTGATATGCTCCTGTGTGGTGAAAACACTGTAAAACAACTATTTGCAGAAAATAGTCAAGGTATGGATATATCAGTAGTAGAAGGAGTAATGGGTTTTTATGATGGATTAGGCACTGAGAATACAGATTATTCATCAAATGACCTCTCAAATAAAACAGATACACCTGTTATATTAGTTATTAACTGCAAAGGAATGGCTCTATCAGTAGCAGCATCTATTAAGGGATTTATGGAGTTCTCCCATAATAATATCAAGGGAGTAATTCTAAATGGTATAAATGAAGGAATGTTTCCTTTTTATAAAAATCTTATTGAACAACACAATGGCTTAAAGGTCCTTGGATTCATGCCAAATTTACCAGATGCCTCCATTGAAAGCAGACACCTTGGGTTAATTACTGCTGATGAAATAAATGATTTGAAGGAAAAAATAGACATTCTTGCCCAAAATACTGCTAAATATATAGACTTAAATGCAATTATGGAAATTGCTGCACAAGCCCCAGAGCTTACATATGAAGAAGTAAAACTTGATAAAATAGGTCCTACTAGAATAGCTATTGCAAGAGATAAAGCATTTTGTTTTTATTATGAGGATAGTTTGGATTTACTTAGGCAATTAGGGGCTAAATTAGTAGTTTTCTCACCTCTAAATGATAATTGTTTACCTAGTGATATAGATGGTCTTATCCTAGGTGGAGGTTATCCTGAACTATTTGTAGAGGAGCTTTCAAATAATAAAGCTATGCTAGATAGTATAAGAAATGCAGTCATTAGTAAAATGCCTATATATGCAGAATGTGGCGGATATATGTATTTAGGTTCTACTATAGAAGGAGTAGAGATGGTTAATGCTTTTCAGGTAAATAGCACCTTAACCAATAGATTGCAAAACTTTGGATATGTGAGTTTAACAGCAAAAAAGAATAATGTCTTTTGTAAAAAGGGTGAAAGCATAAATGCCCATGAATTTCATTATTCTAAGAGCGATAATGATGGTGATGGATTTACTGCTACTAAGATATCTTCTGGTAAAGAAAGACTAGGTATAGTAGCAGAGGATAACGTATTTGCGGGGTATCCTCACTTGCACCTATGGGGGAATATAGAATTTGCTAAGAGCCTGATTAATAGATGTATAGAATTTAGAAGTAATGTTGACTATTGAAAGTGCTAAAGAAAGTAAAAAAATTAAAGTATTGAAGGGAGAATTATGAAGAAATTATATGGAATTGGTACAGGACCAGGAGCTGCTGATTTGCTAACTATCAGGGCAGCTAATGTAATAAAAAATGCTGAGGTAATATTTGCACCAAATAACAAAGGGTTAAATATGGCATTGGATACAGCTAAAGAATATATACAGGATAAAAGGGTTGTACTTATAGACTTTCCTATGGGGAATGTGACCAAAGAAGATTATGAAAAAGCTGCAGATATTATCTATAATGAAATATCTCAAAATGGGAATGGAGCCTTTTTAACTATTGGAGATTCTATGATCTATAGCACCTTTATTTACATAATGGATGAGTTAGAAGAAAAAGATATCCAGATTGAAATAGTACCAGGTATACCATCCTTTGTTGCAGCAGCTGCTGCTAGCAAGTTACCACTAACGGTAAAGGGAGATACATTCTTACTAATTGATGAATTTGACAGTTCATTACTTCAGAAGGCTAATTCATTTGCACTACTTAAAACCTTTAAGGGAAAGGAAAATATATTAGATGAGTTAGAAGAGAATAATTTCAATTATAAATATGTGAAAAGAGTAAGTCTAGATAATGAAGAGATTCTAGAGGACAAAGAAGAAATTAAAAAGGATAGAGATTATATATCCTTAATATTAGGAAGAAAGGGAGAGAATTAAAGTGAAAATGAAAAGAACAATTTTATTATTATTAAGTTTAGTATTAGTTATGGGAGTATTTACAGCATGTAGTAGCCCGAAAGTAGAGGTTGCAGATGGAGGAGTAGGAGAAGGTGAAAATAATAAAGTAGAAGATAAAGTAATGGAACAAATTACAGAATATGGAGTAACTATAAATGAAGATACCATAAGCTTCATAGATGGAAGAGGTCAAGAAGTTACAATAGATAAGAATCCTCAAAGAGTAGTAGTACTTTATAACTCATTCTTACAAGTTTGGATGGCAAGTGGTGGAAATGTAGTAGGTAAGTTAGAGCCATCAGTTGGACAAGAAGAGATTCCAGGGGTGGAAGATGTTGAAATCATAGGTAAATTGAGTGCTATTAGTGTAGAAAAAGTGCTATCAGTAGAACCAGATTTAATTATAGTAAATTCCACACAAAACTCCCAAATGGAATTAGTTCCTGGATTTGAAGAAAACAATATCCCTGTTATTGCTATAGATTATGTAGGATTTGAAGATTACTTAAAACTTACAAGAATATTTACTGCCCTTAATGAAAGAGATGACCTATTTAAAATTAATGCCCTAGATATAGCTGAAAAAATAGATGTCTTATTAACTAGAATCCCAAAAGAAAAAGAACACAAGGTATTACTTATTATGGCAAGTGCAAAATCAGTTACAGCAAGGGATTCTTCAACCTATGTTGGCATGATGCTAGAAGACTTAAATACCAAAAATATTGCAGATAGTTCAGGTGGAGCACTTTCTTCGAAGAGTTTTAGTATGGAAAAGATATTAGAAGAGGATCCAGACTTTATATTCGTTCAAACAACTGGTAGTGATATGGATGCTACACTGGAAAGGTTAAAGGAAGATACAGAAGCTAACCCAGCATGGGCATCATTGTCAGCAGTTAAAAATGATAGATATATAATCTTACCAAAAGATATGTATCATTTAAAGGCAAATCTAAGATATGCAGAGGCTTATGAGAATCTAGCTACCATATTATACCCAGAAGTGTTTCAATAGGAGAATTTAAATGGATTCAAAAGGACAGAAAGGAATGTTATTGGTATTTTTAGCTCTTACAATAATTACATTTTTAATAAGTGTTGGCAATGGAGCAGTAAATATGAGCCCTATAAAAATAATAGAGACTCTTCTTTACGATAAAGGTACTACTAGCTACCAAATATTATGGAATGTAAGAATACCTAGAACTATAATAGCTGCCTTGGTGGGTATAAATCTGGCTCTAGCTGGCGTAGTATTGCAAGGGATTATGAGAAATCCCTTAGCAAGCCCTAGTACAATAGGCGTTTCTGCTGGTGCAGGATTAGTAGGTTTGATTTTTTTAATATTATTTCCACAGTATTATTACCTTGCTCCCGTAGGTTCCTTTATTGGGGCCTTAGGGGCAACTATGCTAATCTATGGTTTGGCATGGAATGGAGGGGTCATGCCTACTAGAATGATATTAGCAGGAGTAGCAGTATCTTCATTATTTGGAGCGGGAAACAATGCCCTGATGACCTTTTTTCCTGATAGAGTATCGGGGGTCTTAAACTTCATGGTTGGTGGACTTGCATCCATTACTTGGGGTGATTTAAAATTGATTTTACCCTATACAATAATATGCAGCATAATACTAATGTTTATGCCTACTAGGCTTAATATCCTCATGCTGGGAGATGAGGTGTCCACAGGGTTAGGATTAAATGTCGAAAGAACAAGATTTATATTTATAATACTGTCCTCATTTTTGGCTGGTAGTGCAGTAAGTGTAGTAGGTCTTTTAGGATTTGTTGGCTTGATGGTGCCTCATATAACCAGGATGTTAATAGGCTCTGATCATAAATATTTACTACCAGCTTCTATACTTACCGGGGCAAGCTTTGTAATGTTGTGTGACACTGTTTCCAGGATTTTATTTAAGCCAGTAGAAGTACCAGTAGGAATAATCATATCAGCAATTGGAGCACCATTTTTCTTATATCTTTTAAGGGGTAAAGGAGGCTTGTCCTTTGGACATAAGAGGAAGTAATATAAAAGTTCAGTATGAAGGTAAAGAAGTACTTAAAGGAGTTTCAATAGCCATTAATAAGGGTGAAATAGTAACTATAATTGGACCAAATGGTTCAGGTAAATCAACATTAATAAAGGCTATTTGTAGATCTGTAAAAATAGATGATGGAGAAGTACTCTTAGAAGGAAAGAATATCCATAACCTACCTACAAAAACTATTGCTAAAAAGCTAGCTGTTTTGCCACAGGTAAAATCAGTAACTAATGATATGTTAGTTGAGTCCTTAGTTTCCTATGGCAGATTCCCTCATCTTGGATTCAGCAAAAGGTTAAGTAAAGAAGATAAAGACATAGTCCAATGGGCTATGGAAAAGACAGGAACTATAGCCTTAAGAGATAGAAATGTGATGACACTATCTGGTGGGGAAAGACAGAGGGCATGGATAGCAATGGCATTGGCCCAGAAAACAGATATATTGGTACTGGACGAGCCTACTACATATCTTGATATATCATACCAAATGGAAGTTCTAGAGTTAGTTAAGGAACTAAATGAAACATTAGGCATAAGTATAGTAATGGTGTTACATGATTTAAATCAAGCCATTAGATATTCAGATAGAATTTATGTACTAAAAGATGGTGAAGTTTTTGACCATGGAGATCCATGTGAGATTTTAGATAAAGAAACTTTAAAAGATGTATTCAATATTGAAGCAGATATATATGAAGATGATAATAATAAATGCCCTTATATTATACCTAATAAACTAAACTATACATATTAAAAAAGGAGAGTGAATGATTTGTATAAGAAAAAATATTTAGCTCTAGTAGTATTATTATTAATGGTAACAACCCCTCAATTATCTAATGCAATGCACATAATGGAAGGGTTTCTACCAATAGGGTGGGCAATTTTCTGGGGAGTGCTTTCACTACCATTTTTAGCTCTAGGATTAAAAAGGCTCAAAGGAGTATTTAAAGAAGATGTTAATGCTAAGGTATTGCTAGGACTTGCTGGTGGATTTGTGTTTGTATTATCAGCCCTTAAAATTCCTTCGCTTACTGGTAGCTGTTCTCATCCTACAGGTGTTGGCCTAGGGGCAATACTATTTGGGCCTACAGTTATGACAGTAGTGGGTACAGTAGTTTTATTATTTCAGGCAATACTACTTGCCCATGGTGGATTAACTACTCTTGGTGCTAATGTATTCTCCATGGCAATAGTTGGACCACTTGTGTCCTATGGGATTTATGTAGGCTTAAAAAAGACAAATATGAACAAGGGTATGGTAGTGTTTTTAGCATCAGCTTTAGGGAATTTAGCTACATATTGTGTTACAGCTACTCAATTAGCCCTAGTATTTCCTGATAGTGCAACAGGATTAGTTGGCTCATTAGCTAAGTTCTTATCTGTATTTGCCGTAACACAAATTCCATTAGCAATTGTTGAAGGAATATTGACTGTAATAATCTATAATCTATTAGTTGAATATAAAATTCAAGGGGTGGTTAAAATTGAAAACATCTAGACTAAATATTGTACTGTTATTAATAGCTATTGCAATAGTGTTGGTACCTTTGATATTTGTTGGCGACTCTGAATTTGCAGGAGCTGATGGTGAAGCTGAAGTTCTTATTGGAGAAATCAATCCTGATTATGTTCCTTGGGCTGAACCTTTGTGGGAACCACCAAGTGGGGAAATAGAAAGTCTCTTGTTCTCAGTACAAGTAGCTATTGGGGCAGGTGCTTCAGGATATGTACTAGGTCTATTAAAAGGAAAGAAAAAAATTGCTTCTAATAGATAAGTATGCCTATACAAATAGATTAGCAAAAACTAATCCATTCATTAAATTTGTAATAGTAGCTACGGCATTATCAATAGCTACTATTACAAAGAGTAATTATATAAATCTATTTATACTGGCTATAATGGTCTTTTTAACTACTATAGTAGCTAAGATACCAATAAATAAATATATAAGAATATTATTTATACCATCTACCTTTTTGCTACTGAGTATAGTTACAATTTTACTTAGTGTATCAAAGGTAGATATCTATATTTGGAGCATGAAATTGTTTGACAATTATATAGGAATAACTAGAGGCTCCATCGAACAGTCTATCTTACTTACTACTAGAGTGTTTGCAGCCATATCAGCTACCTTTTTTCTAGGGCTAACAACACC
>CAZHLF010000063.1:1738-10891 GCA_964532845.1 uncultured Tissierella sp. | reverse complement strand
GCACTGGCTGGTGGCTGTGCTTACGATGTATATGGGGAGCCACTACCAAAAGAGACAATTGATATTTGTAAAAATAGTGATGCAGTACTTTTAGGGGCTGTAGGAGGAAATAAGTGGGACAACCTTCCTGGAGATAAAAGACCTGAAAGAGCCATATTGGGACTTAGAAAGGAACTGGAACTCTTTGCAAATCTAAGACCTGGAATGTTATTCGAGGCATTAAAGGATTCATGTCCATTGAAGTCTGAAATAGTTGGAGACGGCTTCAATATACTTGTAGTGAGGGAATTAACAGGTGGAATCTATTTTGGCGAAAGAGGTATAAAAGACACAGAGTTTGGAGTCGCAGCCTATGATATAGAAACATATAGTGAAATGGAAGTAAGACGGATTGCAAAAATTGGGTTTGATATGGCTATGAAAAGAAATAAACACCTTACTAGTGTTGATAAATCAAATGTATTGGAAAGCTCCAGACTTTGGAGAAGGGTAGTCATAGAGGTTTCAAAGAATTATCCGGAAGTTGAATTAAATCATATGTATGTGGATAATGCAGCAATGCAGGTAATAAAAGACCCTAAACAGTTTGATGTAATTCTTACTACAAACTTATTTGGAGATATCCTTTCCGATGAAATAAGTATGATTACAGGCTCAATCGGACTCTTACCATCAGCCAGTCTTGGAGCATCTGGAACAGGACTTTTTGAACCAATCCATGGCTCAGCCCCGGATATAGCTGGAAAAGGAATAGCAAATCCTATAGCAACAATACTTTCAGCGGCTATGATGTTAAGATTTGCATTTGGACTTAGAGAAGAGGCAGATTGTATTGAAGAAGCAGTGGACAAAGTATTAAATGAAGGCTATAGAACTGGAGATTTGGCTAAAAGTGGAGAAAAAGCCTTATCAACTGCTGAAATGACAAGGCTTATTAAGGATAATATTTAAGTAGAACTTTGACATTGGATTGGTACATCCAGAATTTTTTAAAAGAAAGTGTTGACAAGCTTTTAAAAAAAGTGTAAGATAACTTTTAATTACAAAGATTCAGAATATAAAAAGTATTGATGGAGAGAAAAATACATCCTTTTAATTACAGAGAACTGATAAATGGTGAGAGTCAGAGTTAAACTTGTATATAATAATCACTCCAGAACTGTCTGTTGAAATCGTAAAAGTAAACAAGACCGGTATTCTTATGAAGAATATGCCACCGTTATATGGCTAGGGTTAATATGACCTGAAGAGAGCCAACTGACAAACAGTTGTAAACATGGGTGGTACCACGATAATTCGTCCCTAGTATATTTATATATACTAGGGATTTTATTTTACCCAAAAACAAGGAGGATCCAATGCTAAGACTATTTAACTTTATGGAAGCAAGAGAAAGATTATCAACAGTTACAAACAAAACTAAAATTATATATAGCGATGTAATATCATGTGAATCAGGAAATCAAGTGTATATTAAACCAGAAAATCTTCAAAGAACAGGGTCCTTTAAATTAAGGGGAGCATATAACAAGATATCAAAACTTAACGAAGAAGAAAAGGCAAGAGGTGTTATAGCATCATCAGCCGGAAACCATGCACAAGGAGTTGCATATGCAGCACAAAAACTTGGAATCAAGGCCGTTATAGTAATGCCAAAGCATACACCATTGATTAAAGTAGAAGCCACAAGAAAATATGGAGCAGAGGTAGTTCTGTATGGAGAAGTATATGACGATGCATATAAAAAGGCTTGTGAACTTCAACAAAAAGAAGGCTATGTATTTGTTCATCCTTTTGATGATGAAGATGTAATTGAAGGACAAGGGTCTATTGCTTTGGAAATTCTTGAAG
Source organism: uncultured Tissierella sp. (assembly GCA_964532845.1). Taxonomy (GTDB): domain Bacteria; phylum Bacillota; class Clostridia; order Tissierellales; family Tissierellaceae; genus Tissierella_B. Next base: position 9,040 of record CAZHLF010000063.1, on the reverse strand, counting down.
AGGTTCCTGATGCTGATATTATATTGGTGCCAGTTGGTGGAGGAGGGCTTATATCTGGAATAGCGGCAGCTGCAAAACAGATAAATCCTAAAATAAGAATTGTTGGAGTGGAGCCAGAAGGGGCAGCCAGTGCCATTGCATCCATTACTAGTGGAGAGGTGGTCGAACTTTCAGAAGCCAATACTATAGCAGATGGTACAGCAGTTAAGAAGATAGGAAATCTGACCTTTGAGTACATAAAAAAATACGTAGATGAAATCATTACGGTATCTGATTATGAACTGATGGAAGCATTTTTAGTACTGGTAGAAAAGCACAAGATAATTGTTGAAAATTCAGGAATCCTTGCTGTTGCAGGTGCGTATAAGCTTAAAGAGAAGAATAAAAAGGTGGTTTCAATTTTAAGTGGTGGAAATATAGATGTACTTACCATATCCTCTATGATAAATAAAGGACTTGTAGCCAGAGGCAGGGTATTTAAGTTCAGCGTATATCTTCCTGACAAACCAGGTCAATTGGTAAAGGTATCACAGGTTTTGGCAGACTTAAATGCCAACGTAGTAAGACTAGACCATAATCAGTTTATAAATCTAGATAGATTCCATGATGTAGAGCTTCAGGTAACTGTTGAAACCAACGGTGAAGAACATATTAAGAGAATTATTGAAGTAATGAATGAAAACGGCTTTAAAATAACCAGGCTAAATAGTCACTAAGAACAAAGGAAGGTGGTCTTATGGATAAACACAAAATTAATGGCTCTAGGATTTTGCTAGAAAGCCTTCACAGATTAGGTATTAGGGATATATTTGGTTATCCAGGTGGGGCAGTAATCCCAATATATGATGAGATTTATAAATTTGATAAGATAAAACATTATTTTTCAAGACATGAGCAAGGGGCTGCCCATGAAGCTGATGGATATGCAAGAGCTTCAGGAAAAATCGGTGTATGTCTTGCCACCTCAGGTCCAGGAGCTACAAATCTGGTAACAGGAATAATGACAGCTCACATGGATTCCATTCCATTATTGGCCATAACAGGACAAGTTGGGATGAACATGTTAGGAAAAGACTCCTTTCAGGAAAGTGATATCGTTGGGATTACACTTCCTATTACAAAGATGAGCTACCTTGTAACAGATGTAAGGGAGTTGCCTGGAATAATAAAGGAATCTTACTATATTGCAACCACGGGAAGACCTGGACCAGTTTTAATTGATATTCCAAAGGATATTCAGTTAGCGGAAATAGACTATGATGAGTTTAACAAGCTTTACGAAAAAGATTTGGACCTTCCAGGATATGACCCAACTATAAAAGGGCATACAAAGCAGATAAAAACAGCTGTAAAGCTTATTGAAGAGGCAAAGAAACCATTAATAATTGCTGGTGCTGGAGTTTTGAAATCCAATTCTTCAGATGATTTAAGGGAATTTGCAAGAAAGACGGATATTCCTGTAACAACTACCTTGTTAGGATTAGGAGTATATCCAAGTGATGATGATTTATGTCTTGGGATGCTGGGAATGCATGGAACAGTAGCTGCCAATCTAGCAACTGCTGAAGCTGATTTAATTATAGCTTGTGGAATTAGATTTGATGACAGAATAACAGGAGATCCTGAAAAATTCTGTAAAAATGCAACAATAATACACATTGATATAGATCCTGCAGAAATAGGAAAAAACAAAAAAATAGATGTACCGATAGTAGGTGATTTAAAAAATGTACTGGAGAACTTTAATAAATCCATAGATGTTCTTGACCATAAAGAGTGGAATGAGAAACTTAATGGATGGAAAAAAGATTATCCAATCAGCTTTGGGGAAAGTAAGGAAGGACGATTAATGCCACAAAGGGTACTTAGGGAATTAAACCAAATCATTAAAGGTAATGCCATAGTCACAACAGATGTAGGTCAGAACCAGATGTGGACAGCCCAATACTTAAGCTTTAATAAACCAAATACTATAATAACTTCAGGAGGTTCAGGTACTATGGGATTTGGAGTTCCTTCAGCCATAGGAGCAAAGGTAGCAATGCCAAATGAGCTTGTAGTAGCAATTGTTGGAGATGGTGGGTTTCAAATGACCTTTCAGGAACTTATGATGGTAAAGCAGTACAATCTTCCAATTAAGATATTAATAATAAATAATTCATACCTTGGTATGGTAAGGCAGTGGCAAGAAATATTCAATGATAAAAGATATTCATTCACTGATTTAAGTATAAATCCTCACTTTGAAAAAATTGCCCAAGCCTATGAAATAGACTATGCAAGAATTGAAACAGAGGAAGAGTTAGATGAAAAATTAAGAACGAATATCCAATCTGATAAGGCTGTAATTATAGAATGTATCGTAGAGAAAGAAGCAAATGTACTTCCTATGATACCAGCAGGAACCAGTGTTGATCATATAGTTGGAAGGAGAGGTGTTCTTTATGAATAAGACATATGAGATTCTAATTATAGCAAAGAACACAAATGGGATTGTTGCAAGAATCATGTCTATGTTTAACAGAAGAGGATACTTTGTAAATAAGATGACGGCCGGTGTTACCAATATCCCAGGCTATGCAAGACTTACTTTAACTGTGGAAGGCGATCAGGAAATCTTAGACCAAATCCAGAAACAAGTATATAAAATTGTCGATGTAGTCAAAGTAAAGGTATTTCCTGAAGAAGGGGTCATAAGAAGAGAGTTAATGCTTATTAAGGTAAAATCCAATAATGAGAATAGAGCTCAGATAATTCAAATAGCAGATATTTATAGAGGTAATGTACTAGATGTAGGCCCCTCTTCCCTTACAATTGAACTAACTGGGGATGTGGAAAAACTTAAAGGTTTTGTATCCATGATGGAGACTTTTGGAATCCTTGAAATTGCAAAGACAGGAGTCCTTGCAATGAGCAGGGGAGAAAAAATGTAGGCAATTAAAATTTAAATATATTAACTTAACTTAAGAGGAGAGATATAAAATGGCAAAGATGTTTTATGAAAATGAATGTAATTTAGAGAAACTTAATGGTAAGAAGGTAGCAGTTATAGGTTTTGGTAGCCAAGGACATGCTCATGCACTTAATCTTCATGAATCAGGAGTAGATGTAAGAGTAGGTCTTTATGATGGAAGTAAGTCCTGGAATAAAGCAGCTGAAGCTGGTCTTAAGGTTATGACAGCAGCTGAAGCAGCAGAAGAAGCAGACATTGTAATGATATTAATAAACGATGAAAAACAAGTAGCCCTATATGAAGAAAGCATTAAACCAAATCTTAAACCAGGAAAATATTTAGCATTTGCTCATGGATTTAACATTCATTATGGACAAATAGTTCCTCCTTCAGATGTAAATGTATTTATGATTGCTCCAAAGGGACCGGGACATACAGTTAGAAGTCAATATCAAGAAGGAAAAGGGGTACCATGTTTAATAGCAGTATATCAAGATGTTACTGGAGATACATATGATATAGGTCTTGCATATGCAGCAGGTATCGGTGGAGCAAGAGCGGGAGTATTGGAAACTACATTTAGAGAAGAAACTGAAACAGACCTTTTCGGAGAGCAAGCAGTTCTTTGTGGTGGAGTTACAGAGTTGATGAAAGCAGGCTTTGAAGTACTAGTTGAAGCTGGATACGATCCAGAAAGTGCATATTTTGAGTGTGTACATGAAATGAAACTAATCGTTGATATGATAAATCAAGGTGGATTTTCTTATATGAGATATTCCATTTCAGATACAGCAGAATATGGAGATTATACAGTTGGAAGCAGAATAATCACAGAAGAAACTAGAAATGAAATGAGAAAGGTATTAAAAGAAGTACAAGATGGTACATTTGCTAAGAACTGGTTAGTTGAAAATAAAGTAAACAGACCATATTTCCAAGCTAAGAGAAGAATTGAAGCTGAACATCCAGTAGAAGTTGTAGGAAAGAAACTTAGAGGAATGATGAGCTGGTTGAAAAAGTAACAGAGTTTTAAGGAGGCTATTATGAACAGCGAAAAGATGAAATCGGGAGTGGAGAAAGCACCTCATAGGTCTCTTTTAAAAGCATTGGGCCTAACCAATGAAGAAATAAAGAAACCTTTTATAGGTGTAGCAAACTCTTTTAATGATATAGTACCAGGACATAAGCATTTAAAGGAAGTAACAGAAGCTGTAAAAATGGGAATATTAATGGCTGGAGGGACTCCTTTGGAGTTCCCATCCATTGCTGTATGTGATGGAATAGCAATGAACCATGAGGGCATGAAGTATTCATTAGTCAGCAGGGAATTAATCTGTGATTCAGTTGAAGTAATGACTAGAGCCCATGGACTTGACGGACTTGTCCTTATTCCAAATTGTGATAAATCAGTACCAGGAATGTTAATGGCTGCAGCAAGACTAGATATTCCCACCATTATAGTAAGTGGTGGACCGATGCTTGCTGGAAGGGTAAAGGGTAAAAATGTAGACTTGAGTACAGTATTTGAAGCAGTAGGAGCTGTAACAGCAGGGAAAATGACAGAAGATGAATTATATGAACTAGAGAATAGTGCATGTCCAAGCTGTGGCTCATGCTCAGGTATGTTTACTGCAAATTCCATGAACTGTATGACTGAAGCCTTGGGTCTTGCTCTTCCTGGAAATGGAACAACCCCTGCAGTATATTCTGACAGAATAAGACTTGCCAAGTATTCTGGAATGAGAATTATGGACCTTGTAAGGGATAATATCACTCCAAGCCAAATTTTAACGGAAAGTACTTTTCAAAATGCCCTTGCTGTAGATATGGCACTTGGTTGCTCAAGCAATACTGTTCTTCATCTTCTTGCTATAGCTTATGAAGCAGGAATTGAGATGAACCTTGATATTATTAATGAAGTAAGTAAAAAAACACCTAATCTTTGTAAATTAAGACCTGCTGGAGACAAGCACATTGAAGACTTACACGAGGCAGGCGGAATAATGGCAGTAATGAATGAACTTAGTAAGAAAAATCTTTTAAATTTAGATGTTCTGAATGTGACTGGAAAAACCTTAGGTGAAGTAATTTCTAACTACAAGGTATTGGATTATAATATCATAGCTCCAGTTGATGAACCATATAGTAGTACAGGAGGTATTGCTGTACTTAGAGGTAATCTAGCTCCAGATGGTGCAGTTGTAAAAAGATCAGCTGTTGCAGAGGAAATGCTAAGACATAAAGGGCCTGCAAGGGTATTTGATGGTGAAGAAGCAGCTGTAGATGCAATATTTGGTGGTAGGATAAATAAAGGCGATGTACTGGTCATAAGATATGAAGGACCAAAGGGTGGTCCAGGTATGAGAGAAATGCTTACTCCTACTTCAGCTCTTGCTGGGATGGGTTTAGACAAGGATGTAGCACTTTTAACAGATGGAAGATTCTCTGGAGCAACAAGGGGTGCATCCATTGGTCACGTTTCTCCAGAAGCAAGTGCTGGAGGACCAATTGCCTTTGTTGAAGAGGGAGACGAAATAGAAATAGATATGATAGATGGTATACTAAATGTTAATGTTGACGAAGCAACTTTGGATATGAGAAAATCAAAGTGGAAAGTGAGACCTTCAACTGCAAGAGGATATCTTGCTAAGTATGAAAAGATGGTAACTTCGGCTTCAACAGGGGCAATTTGTAAACCATAAAGGAGGAAAAGATGGAAAAATCTTATGTTTTTTATCAAGGTGAAATTGTAGAAGAAAGCACAGTAAGCATTGGCATTAGATCCAAAGGATTTAACTATGGATTAGGCTGCTTTGAAGGTATAAGAGCATACTGGGATGAAGAAAAAGGACAACTTTATGGTTTTGCAATGATGGAACACTATGAAAGACTCCTTCAATCCTGTAAGGCACTTCATTTGGATATTCCATATACTGCCCAGGAGCTTTGCGATTTCACAGTAGAATTATTAAAGAAGAATGGATTCAAAACTACGACATATATCAGACCAGTAGTATATAGTGGCTCAACAAAGATTGCACCTACACTATTTGGTGATAATGACAATAGGATACTAATTTACTGTACTCCATTTGGAAAATATGCCAGCAAGGATGTACTAAGTGTAGCTGTATCAAGCTGGAGAAGAATCTCAGATACAGTACTACCGCCAAGAACTAAGGCAACTGCAGGATATCTAAACTCTGCTCTTGCATCCATGGAGGTACTACAAAATGGATTTGATGAAGCTATCTTTTTAACTGAGGCTGGAAATGTATGTGAAGGACCTGGAGAAAATATATTCATAGTGAAAAATGGTAAATTAATTACGCCTCCACCAACAGACCATATATTAGAAGGAATTACTAGAAACTTGGTAATGAAACTGGCAGAAGAAGAGCTTGGTATGGAAGTAGTAGAAAGAAGCGTTTCAAGAACTGAGCTATATAATTCAGAGGAAGTATTTTTCAGTGGAACAGCAATGGAGGTTACATCCATTGGGGAAGTAGACAGGAGAATAGTAGGAAATGGTGAAGAAGGTCAAGTTTGTAAAAAGCTTAAGGAGTTATTCTTTGGATTAACAACAGGAAATAATGAGAAGTATGCTTATCTTTGTACACCGGTTTATTAAGAACAGTTAACAACAATGAATAGTGAATAGTTTTAGGGGTCGACCAAAGGTCGACCTTTTTGCTTTGGGTACTATAATGTATATTGACAAAAATAATATACATGTTATTATATGTAAGTAAGTACTTACATAAGGAGGATCGGAAATGGATAATAATACTAATAAACGAATAAGCAAAGAAGAAAGAAGAGAACAGATTCTTGAATCAGCCTTAAATATATTTATCGATAAAGGGTACAATGGGGCAACCACCCTGGACATTTCTAAGGAAGCAGGTATATCTGAGGTTACCCTATTTAGATATTTTGATTCAAAAAAGCAAATATTTATGGAGGCAATAGAGCCTATATTAATAACTGGATTAGAGGAATCCATAGTAGAATCTAAAGATTTAAGGCCAAAAGAAAAATTTAAGTCTATTTTAAAGAGTAGAATTAAATTTATTTCTGTTCATCACGAAGTAATCAAGTTAATATTGATGGAAAGTAAAATCAATCCAGAGGTAGCTGATTTCAACTATATTAATCAAATTATACTTAAACTAAAGGGCTCCATAAAGGAAGCAGGTATAGAACTAAGAGATGAAGATTTTTCAATAAGATTACTAATGGGAAGTATATTGTCTTTCTTATATTTGCCTGAAATTAACGAGGATAAGATAGATGAATTTATAGATAATTTTATTAATATGATTGTGGAAAATAACTAACATAAATCA
>CAZHLF010000063.1:0-1728 GCA_964532845.1 uncultured Tissierella sp. | reverse complement strand
AGAAAGAAGGATTGATAAGTTTGAACAAATTATTTTCAAAAATAGGTAGTAGAATTGAGAAGACCCCTTTCAAAGTATTATTTATTACCATAATATTATTTGTCATTATGATAATTGGTGCTTTAAAAGTAAATATGGCTACTGGTAGTGAAACTTTAGTTAAGACTGATAATGACGCTTATATATCAAACTATGCCATGGAAAATGAATTTGGCGGGGATGCCATCATGGTATTGCTTGAGGGTAATCAAAAAGATTTATTAGAATTAGATAATATGGCAAAGATGTGGAATGTAGAACAAAGACTTAAATATAATGAAGATATATTTACATTTATGAGTCCAGCTAGTATTGTTCATCAAATAACCGATAGGCAAGGAGCGGAAATTAAAAAGCAAATTCCCAATATAAGCGAAGGATTAGGGGAATTAGGTGGTAAACTTACAGAAATAGGAACAGAATTAGGAAGTAAAGAGTTGCCAGATCCTAATGCCATAGAGGATAAATTAAATGGTTTAATGGCTTCCATGGATACAGATAAACTTATGGAAGAAATGGGTGGAAAGCAAGAAGCTGAGTTAAAGGGCAAGTTTCTAGAAATGGGTAATGGCCTGGGTGAGATGGGAAGCAGACTTACCAGTATAGGAAAAGAACTAGGAAGTAAAAACATCCCAAATCCACAGATTATAGAAGAAAAATTAGGTGAACTATCAAATATAAGCCTTGTATTTGATGAATTAATTGAAGGTCAGAATAATTTAAGCAGTGGAGCTTCTGAATTAGGTGGAAACTTAGCCTTCTCTTCCCAAGGGCTTAGTCAAACATCTCAACAATTACAACAAATGGCAGATGAGATGAGGAACAATCCCCAAATGTATCAAAAGTTAACTATGTTAGCTGAGAACATTGAAAAAAGTGCTCAGGGATTATCCGTTATGTCAGAGAAAACAAGCATGTTGTCAAAGGGAAGTGAAAATACTTCTACAGCTCTTACCAATATAAGTATGAATTTTGGGAAAGAAGTTGAAGAGATGAATAAGGATTTAATGGGTGATGGCATATCCCCAGATGAACTAAAGAATATGTCAAATGGATTTATTGCCATGGGACAAAATCTGAGTCAATTAAGTAATGGATTAGCTACTATGGCAACAGAAGGTAGTATGCTTCCCGATAGTTCAGAAATGTTATCAGGATTTAAATCAAATATGGAAAAAGAAATATCAGATATGAAAGATAATCTATCAGGTGGGATATCTCCAGATGAATTAAAATTGATGTCAGATGGATTTATAACCATGGGTGAAAAGTTAAGTGGATTAAGTGATGGACTAAATACATTCTATGAAAAATCTGGAATGATGATACCTTATTTTCCTCATAATCAAAAAGAATTAGACAATATATTATACGATGATGATGGTAAATTAAGAGATGTGTTTTCAGATACTATAATAGATGATAATCATATAATGATGATGATAAAACTAGAGGGAAACCTAGATGTTAGTGCTATAGATGCCCTTTATAATGATGTATCTTATGCCATGGAAAAGGAAAATTTTGATGTTAATTATATGGTGTCAGGAAAACCAGTTTTGGATTCTTCTTTAAGAACAGAAATGAAATCAAATATGATAATAATGGTTGCTTCCGCTGTAGCCCTGATGTTTGTAATATTAAACCTGGTTTTTAAAGTTAGATGGAGAGTTTTAAGTTTAGGAATTA
>CAZHLF010000062.1:0-11063 GCA_964532845.1 uncultured Tissierella sp. | reverse complement strand
TTATCAAGAGGTCTAATTTAACTCTGCAAAGTCTAATTTAGTTTTGCAATTGACCGAATAATTTAATTTATTTTTAGCTTCTTTCTCAAAGGTGGATAATTGCAACTATTTTGTGATACAATTGAGAAGTAGTTTTAATTATTTATAGTTTGTGAGGTGGAGTATGGATAAGGAATTTTTCATTAGAAATAGAAAAGCTCTATTGGAGAGAGTAGAGGACAACAGTATTTTGCTACTATTTGCTGGAAAATCTCCATATAAATCAGCGGATGAGCAATACCAGTTTATACCAAATAGGAATTTTTATTATATTACAGGTATCGATGAAGAGATGGTAATTCTTCTAATAAGTAAATTAAACGGGGTAGTATCTGAAAAACTGTTTATACAAAGACCTGACCCTGTTATGGCAAAGTGGATAGGAGCAACAATCTCAGAGAATGAGGCTACTGAAAAAGCTGGAATATTAGAAATTGATTATCTAGATAGATTTGAAGGGGCTATTGGCTCATTGTTCAGTAGAAATAAAGTAGAGAAAGTGTATTTAGACCTTGAAAGACAAGAACTGGATACTTCCACTACAAAGGCACAGGAACAAGCAAAGCTTTTAACTCAAAAATATCCATATATTCAAATAAAAAATATCTATTATGACATTGCTGAGCTAAGAATGATTAAATCGCCAGAGGAAATTAACCTGATTAAAAGAGCAATAGAAGTTACTAAAGAAGGAATACTAAGTATGATGGATAATGCAAAACCTGGTATGATGGAATATGAGATTGAAGCCTATTTTGATTTCGTTTTAAAGAAAAATGGAATAACTAATAATGCATTTCATACAATTGCTGGTAGCGGAATAAATGGAACTATTCTACATTATTCAGCCAACAACACTCAGACTAAGGATGGGGATTTGATCCTATTTGACTTAGGGGCTCAATACAATTATTATAATGCAGATATAACAAGGACCTTCCCTGTTAATGGAAAGTTTACTCAAAGGCAAAAGGATATTTATAATGTGGTCTTGAGAGCCAATGAAGCTGTAAAAGCTGCTGCGAAACCAGGAATTTTATTAAAAGAGTTAAATGATATAGCAAAAGGGGTATTAATTCAAGGATGTAAAGACCTTGGATTAATTAAGGAAGATAATGAAATTTCTAAGTATTATTATCATTCAGTTTCACATTTCCTAGGACTTGATACCCATGATATAGGCTCATATAGTATGAGACTAATGCCTGGTATGGTAATTACAAATGAACCAGGACTTTATATTGAGGAAGAGGCTATAGGTATAAGAATTGAAGATAATTTGTTAATTACAGAGGATGGCTGTGAAAATCTATCAAAAGATATTATAAAAACTGTGGAAGATATTGAAAACTACATGCTTAAAATTAAATAAGGAGTGAATTTGATGATAGAGGAATTAAAGGGTAAGGAATTACAAAAAAAGCTGACAAAGAAATTTAACAATGCATGGGAAAAGTTAAGTTCTGGTGAGATGGATAAGGTAATGGAGTTTGGTGAAGATTACAAGCTATTTATGGATAATGGCAAAACTGAAAGAGAAGCATCAGATGAAATTGTAAGGCAGGCTAAAGCAAATGGCTATATCTCCTTTGAAGAGGTTATGAAAAAAGGGGAGGTAAAGTCTGGTGACAAAATCTATGCTGAGAATAAAGGGAAAGGTGTAGTGTTATTTTCTCTTGGATCTAAAGGCTTAGACCAAGGCATGAGAATAATTGGAAGTCATTTAGATGCACCAAGACTTGATTTAAAGGCGAATCCTCTTTATGAAGATGGTGGAATAGGAATGCTTAAAACTCACTATTATGGTGGAGTTAAGAAGTATCAATGGGTAGCCATACCTCTTGCACTTCATGGAGTTTTATTTAAGAAAAATGGTGAAAAGATTGAAATAGTTATTGGTGAAGATGACAATGATCCAGTCCTATATATCACAGATTTACTTCCACATCTTGCAAAGGATCAGATGGATAAGAAAATGGGTGATGGAATCACTGGCGAAGGATTAAACGTAATTATCGGAAGCATTCCTTATGCAGATGAAGATATTGATGAAAAAGTAAAATTAAATATTTTAAGCCTACTAAATGAAAAGTATGGAATAGTTGAAGAGGATTTCAACGTTGCTGAAATTGAGATAGTACCTGCTGGAAAATCCAGAGATGTTGGAATAGATAGAAGTATGATTGCTGCTCATGGTCATGATGACAGGGTTTGTGCATATACTTCCCTTAGAGCAGTATTTGATTCTGAAAATGCTGAGGAAAATATAGTAGGAATCTTCGTTGATAAAGAAGAGGTAGGAAGCCAAGGAAATACTGGTATGGAGTCAATGTTCTTTGAAGATATTGTGGCTGAGCTTCTTAATCTACAAGGAAAAACAAGTTACCTTGATGTTAGAAGAGCAATGAGCAACTCAAAAGTTCTATCTGGAGATGTAACTGCAGGCTTTGATCCAAACTTCCCTGATGTACTTGATAAGAGAAATGCAGCATTTATCGGGAAGGGTGTTACAATTAGTAAATATACTGGTTCTAGAGGTAAATCTGGTTCCAATGATGCAAATGCAGAATTCCTTGCTTATGTTAGAGAAGTATTCGACAAGCATGATGTAATTTGGCAAGTAGGAGAGCTTGGAAAGGTAGACCAAGGTGGTGGGGGAACCATAGCATATATCCTAGCTAATAGAGGCGCAGAGGTTGTAGACTGTGGAACTCCAATGCTTAGCATGCATGCACCAGTTGAATTAATAAGCAAAATTGACCTTTATGAAACATATAAGGCATATAAGGCATTCTATTTAGGATAGAATACACTTTATTAATAGAATAACTACAAAAAATCTGATAAAATGGAAATAGTTTTATCAGATTTTTTGTTGAAAAGGAGGGGTTAGATGAAAATTAAACATCTTCTAATACTAGCAATGGGTATTTTACTTCTTACAGCATGTGAAACTATAGATGAGTTGGATATTAATATATTGCCTATAGAATTACCTCATAATAAGGTCAACATTGAAAATATAATGGATAAAGTTAGCTATGTTAATGAAAGTGGTGAAACCATAGAAACTAGATATATGCCTGTAGAAGGATATTCAAGAGTTGATGCAGAAGAAATGAGTTATGAAAAATTCTTAAGAAATCAGAAACTTAAACCTTATGGAGACTTGGCCTTTTATTTTGATGGTAGAGTTAAGCCCAGTGTTGGAGTTTATGATAGCGTATTAGATGTAGATATTGGAGATAGGGATCTCCATCAGTGTGCAGATGCCATTATGCTTTTAAGAGCAGAATATTTTTATTCTGTTGAAGCTTATGATAAAATAAGCTTTAACTTTGTATCTGGATTTAAGGCTGAGTACAAGAAGTGGATGGAAGGATATAGAATTAATGTAGATGGAAATAATGTAAGTTATTACATGACTGCAGAGCCTGGGAATACATATGAATCTTTTAGAAAGTATATGAATATGGTATTTGCATATTCAAGTACTCTATCATTAGATAATGAATTAACTAGTGTAAATATTGAGGATATCCAAATAGGGGATGTATTTATTGAACCTGGAAGTCCAGGGCATGCAGTAGTAGTAGTTGATATGATAATGAATACAGACGGTGAAAAGTTATTTCTGTTAGCACAATCATATATGCCTGCTCAGCAGACGCAAATATTGATTAATCCAATGGATGAAAGCATTAGTCCATGGTATTCATTAAATGATAAGGAGAGATTAATTACTCCTCAATGGACTTTTGAATTAAACCAATTAAAGCGATTTTAAAATACAAGGAGTGAAGAGATGACTATAGAAAGTGTAAAGAAATATATAGAAGAAGAAGGAGTAGATTTACAGGTAATTGAAATGAATGAGAGTACAGCAACAGTTGAATTAGCCGCAAATGCTTTGGGAGTAGAACCAGCTAGAATTGCTAAGACTATGGCTCTTAGGCTAAAGGAAAGAGATATATTGGTTGTGGCTAAAGGGGATGTAAAAATAGATAATAGAAAATTTAAGGATGTATTTTCTGAAAAGGCCAAGTTTATAGGTGCAGAAGACCTTATGGATGCTACTGGACATCCTGTTGGTGGAGTATGTCCCTTTGGTCTGAATAAGGAGCTAGATGTTTATTTAGATGAGTCCCTTAAGGCATTTGATTACGTCTTTCCTGCAGCAGGAGGACCCAATACATGCCTTAAAATAGATGTTGATTATCTTGGTAAAATAACACGTGGTGAATGGGTTGATATTTGCAAGGAGTAACAACTAGAAATAGACATGTGCGGAGGAATGAATTATATTTTTATTGGGATAATAATTCTAAGCATTTAGATTTTGTTTTAATCTGGGTAAATATATATCACTAACTATGAAAGGCAGTGGAATTATGAAAAACAGAAACCTTATAATAATATTTGCATTAGTTTTAGCTTTTACTCTTGCATCTTGCTCTCCAGCTAGCAACTCTAATCTTGAAGAAGAGCTTAAGGCTAAAAATGATATAATAAAAAACCTAGAAGATGAGAAAAAGACTCTAGAGGATGAAGTTTTAGAACTAGAGGATAAGATAAATCAACTAGAAGAGCCAACAGCTCAAACACCTCAAAGCTTATTAACAACAGCACTAGAGGTAGTAGAGATACTAAAGAATGATGATATGGCAACTCTTGCAAACTATGTTCATCCAACATTAGGTGTAAGATTTACCCCATATAGTTATGTTGATACTGCAAGTGATTTAATCTTTACTCAAGCTCAAGTACCAAATATAATGAGTGACAGTACTATCCGAACATGGGGAGCCTATGACGGTTCTGGTGAGCCAATTGATAAAACCTTCGCAGACTATTATGATGAATTCGTATATGATGAGGATTATGCAAATCCACACCTGATTGGTAATAATGTTTTAATCGGTAAAGGTAACAGCCTGGACAATTTAGAAGATGTTTATACAAATGGCGATTTTGTAGAATTTCACTTTACAGGCTTTGATCCTCAGTATGAGGGCATTGATTGGTCTAGCTTAAAGCTAGTATTTGAACAGGTAAGTGGAGAATGGAAACTTGTAGGAATAATCCATAGTCAATGGACTATTTAAATTAAAAATTAATAATTAAAACAGTTAAGTTATCCAAATATTATTTTGGATAATTTAACTGTTTTTGTTTCTAAACATTGAATATTGCCTAATCTGGGGTATAATTGAAGTAGAGATAGGGGTGATATAGTGTCAGTAATAGAAACTATTAATCTAAGTAAAAGCTATGGTAAAAACAGAGGTATTATCGATGTAAATCTTAAGGTAGAGGAAGGAGAAATTTTTGGCTTTATCGGGCCAAATGGGGCGGGTAAATCTACATTTATCAGAACTATACTAAATTTTATCTTTCCTACTTCAGGAAGTGGAAGTATTTTAGGAAAAGATATTGAAAAACGAAGTGATGAAATTAAAAAAGAAATTGGCTATGTTCCCAGTGAGGTAAAATATTATGGGAATTCTTATGTCAGAGAAATAATAGCTTATGCTAAGACCTTTAAAGACAATATTGAGGATGAAAAAACAAAGTATTTGATTAACGAACTTGATATAGATGTAAACAAAAGAATGAATGAACTAAGTTTAGGTAATAAGAAAAAAATAGCAGTACTTCAGGCGCTTATGGGTAACCCAAAGCTATTAATCTTGGATGAACCCACAAGTGGTTTGGATCCTCTTATTCAAAAAAAGCTATTTGATATATTGATTGAACATAGAAAAAATGGTAATACTGTGTTCTTATCCTCCCATAATCTTATTGAGGTTGAGAATCTTTGTGATAGAGTAGCTATTATTAAAGAAGGACAAATCGTTGATACTCTTGAGCTCCAAGATACCTTAAGTAGTTTTGGTAGAATAATAGAGGTAGAAGGAAATATACCAGTTTCATATATTGAGGAGATTTCAAAAAGGATTTTACTTAAAGAAGAAAATAAATTTAAGTTTGTTTATGAGGGAAATATCGATGAGTTCATTAAGTCAATGGCACGATATGATTTGGAGAATATAGCCATAAGGAAAGAAAATATTGAAGATACTTTTATGAAGTATTATGAAGACGGGAGGGATAAATAGCATGAATATATTCCGCTTTGAAGTTAAAAGGCTATTTAAATCCTGTTTGATTTGGTCTCTTGTATGTGGTGCATTAGTTTTTATGTTTATGGCATTTTTCCCAAGCATGATGGACAGTGGAGTAAGTGAACTTGTCCAGACTAAACTGGGAGGTTTTCCAGAAGGTTTAATGGAGGCCTTTGGGCTGGATGATATGATAGATTTTAGGGATATTATACATTATCTTGCGTATACAATTCAGTATGTTGGAATGGCTGGAGCAATATATGCAGCAATGTTAGGTGTCAACGCTCTATATGATGAAGAAGCTGACGGAACTATAGAATTTCTTTATGCACAACCTATAAGCAGAAGAGAGATAGTACTA
Source organism: uncultured Tissierella sp. (assembly GCA_964532845.1). Classification (GTDB taxonomy): domain Bacteria; phylum Bacillota; class Clostridia; order Tissierellales; family Tissierellaceae; genus Tissierella_B. Next base: position 4,538 of record CAZHLF010000062.1, on the reverse strand, counting down.
TGGAAGATGTTAAGTAGACTATTCATCTTTTATCTATTCATAATGATAGTTGGTTTTATAACAATGGCTTCATGTATTGTGTTTAATGTCAACGATGTAAATACAATGGATATTCTTATGGATGTCAAATCAATTTTTATAGGTCTGTTTTTTAGCAGTACAGTATTTATGGCATTGGGATTTGGATTATCAACTGTATTAAAGAGAGGAACCAGTTCTACAGCCTTATCTATTGGAATGTTTTTTATAACATATATCTTTGGAATTCTAGCAAAGATGAGAGATAATTTAAAGATCTTAACTTATCTTTCACCATTTGATTATGCATTCCCAAGGGAACTGGTTAGAAATGGGTGGAACTTAGGTTATCTATTAGCAGGGTTTATAATTATTCTGTTTTCAATAATATCTACATTTATTATTTACAACAGAAAAGACATGAAAATTTAGAAATTTGACTAATTAAAGACTAGCCAAATCTATGTGAGCAAATAAAGCAGATAGATTTGCGCTAGTCTTCCATTTCCAATCATTATTCCAATCCTTCTATCTCCTTATATCGTCTATAAGCTTCAGTTTCCTCCATAGGATCGTTTAAAGAAGTCATACTAGATCTTAGCCATACGCTAGTAGGTAAACTTACATAGCTCCCTATTGGAGGATAAATACTTTCTCTTTCATTAAAGCTTGATTCTTGAAGCTGTTCCTCTTCTAAAAGAGGCTGTCTATCCAGATTTTCTAACTCTTCTCTATCAAATGGGGAATCATAATTCTTCCGTTTAACCATAAAAACACCTCCGTGAATATATGATAACCAAATAATTAAAAAATAATTGACAATGGACGATGGACAATTGACAATGAAAAGAAAAACCCGAGATTCTTCGTTTTTCTCAGAATGACGATAATTTGTCATCCTGAGTCCTGCAGTATAATCACTGCATTGGAAGGATCCCGGGTTTGAATTTTAATTACTTTTTAATGTATATTCTAAATTTTTAATTGTCAATTGTCAATTATTCAATTGTCATTTGTTAGAACGCTGGAACTACTGCTCCATCATAAGTTTCGTTAATATAGTTTCTAACTTCATCAGATTGCAATGCTTCTAAAAGTTTAACAAATTTTGCTTCAGTTTCTTCTCCTGCTCTTACTGCTACTAGGTTAGCATAAGGAGAATCTTTACCTTCTACAACTATACCATCTTTAACAGGGTTTAATCCAGCTTCCAAAGCATAGTTTGCATTTATAACAGCTCCGTCAACTTCTTGCAGTACTCTTGGCAGAGTTGCTGCTTCTAGAGCAGTAAATTTAATGTTCTTTGGATTTTCAACTATATCTTTTTCAGTAGCTGAAAGTCCAGCTTCTTCACTTAACTTAATAAGGCCATTTGCTTCAAGTAGTAAAAGAGCTCTACCACCATTTGAGGTATCATTTGGGATTGCTATTTCTGCTCCATCTTTGATTTCGTCTAATGATGTAAATTCATTTCCATAAAGGGCCATAGCTTCAACGTGTACATTTCCAAGTGAAACAAGATCTAAGTTGTTCTTAGCCATAAAGTCATCAAGGTATGGAAGGTGTTGGAAATAGTTAGCATCTAAATCACCTTCAGCTAATGCAAGATTTGGTGTTACATAGTCAGTAAATTCAACTATTTCTAACTCGATTCCTTGCGCTGCTAGATCATCCTTAACTAGTTCTACAATTTTCGCATGTGGATCAGGGGATACACCTATTACAAGTTTTTCTGTTACTGCTGGTGTCTCTGCTGGAGTTTCTACAGGTGTTTGGGCTGGTTCTTTAGCACATCCAGCTAATACGGATAATGATAATACTGCTACTAATGCAAATAATAATATCTTTTTCATTTATATTCCTCCAATTAATAATCTATTTTTTGTTAAGTTTCTTTGCTAATGTATTACCTATAAATTGAACTGATTGTACCAATATTACTATAACAACTACTGCAAGTAACATAACATCTGTTTGGAATCTATAGTGACCATAACGAATTGCTAAATCGCCAAGTCCTCCTCCACCTAATGTTCCAGCCATAGCTGAATAACCAATAAGGTTAATAACTGTAAGTGTTATACCCAGGATAATAGAAGGCAGTGCTTCAGGTAATAATACCCTGAATATAATTTGAGGTACCGTTGCACCCATGGATAAACTTAATTCAATAACACCTTTGTCAACTTCCTTTAAGCTGCTTTCTATTACCCTTGCTACAAATGGAGCTGCTCCAATAGCAAGGGGTACTATAGTTGCAGTAGTACCTATTGATTTTCCGATAATCAGTTTTGATAATGGGAATAATAAAATCATCAAAATCAAGAATGGAAAGGATCTTAAAAGGTTGACAATACTATTTAGTACTTTATTTAAAAGTGGTTTCTCCAAAATACCATCCTTTTCAGTAATTACCATTAATATTCCAAATGGGAATCCAAGCAATATGGAAAATATTGTAGAGAATAGCACCATATATAAAGTTTCAAGAGTGGGAGTCCATACTAATTCAAATATTTCTGCCATTATAGTACCTCCACATGAACATTTTCATCTCTAAGAAGATTTAGTGCTTTTTGAACTTCGTCTTCTGTACCTATAAGTTCCAGGATTAGATGACCAACATTACTTTCATGTAGCTTATTAATATTTCCTGATAATATATTTACATCTACATTAAAGTTTCTAATGACCTTTGACACAATTGGTCTATTTGCATTTTCACCTAAATAGCTTAATCTAATAAGTGTCCCTTTAAAATCTTCAGGGTTTATAATTTCATCTTCTATATCAGTAGGTACTGTATTAATGAAGCTACTTGCAGTTTTGGTCTTAGGTTCTCTAAATAGATTTTTTACTGTATTGGTTTCAACAACTTTGCCATTTTCCATTATGGCAACTCTATCACATACTTCTTTAACAACTTCCATTTGGTGGGTTATCATAACTATGGTTATACCTAGTTCATCCCTTATCTTATTTAATAGTGATAGTATTGACTTGGTAGTCATTGGATCCAAAGCTGAGGTACCCTCATCACTTAAAAGTACTTTAGGATTATTAGCAATTGCTCTTGCAATAGCCACCCTTTGTTTTTGTCCTCCACTTAGCTGACTTGGGTATGCATTTCTCTTTTCAGTCAACTCAACATATTCAAGTAATTCATTAACTCTCTTATCAATATCCTTTTTGTCCATGCCTTCAAGTCTTAGAGGAAATGCAATATTTTCGAAGACATTTTTTTGGTATAGAAGATTGAAGTGCTGAAATATCATTCCTATTTCCTTACGTTGGAGTCTTAAGTGTTCCTTATCCAATGCAGTAATATCTACACCATCAATAATGATTTTACCTTTTGTTGGTTCCTCTAATCTGTTTATACATCTGATTAAAGTGGATTTGCCTGCACCACTAAGTCCTATGATTCCAAATATTTCTCCCTTATCAACATGAAGACTTACGTCTTTTACAGCTTCTAGGGTATCAGTACCACTTATATATTCTTTTGAAAGATTCTGAATATCTATCATATTACACCTCAAATTTTTCCTAAAATAATAAAAAAAACCTCTTGATAAAAGAGGCGGCCGTCCTCTCTTATCTCGCGACAGACAAAATCGCTGGAATTAGCACCTTGTTTTCACAGGTTGCTGGGTTTCATAGGGCCATATCCCTCCACCTCTCTTGATAAGAGTTTATTAATTTAAAATCTATCTTAATATATTTATAATTCTTTGTCAACACAATTATACTTAATTTTTTTAAAATTTAAAGCGATAAAGTATTATTAAATTATTTACTATGAATAATTTCTCCACTTAGAGCCACAATAATTATGAAGTTTATTATTAAATAGGAGGGAAAAACTTTGGCTTTAAAGAATACTATTAATCTACCAAGTGTTACTCAACAGGAGCTTAACCTAATTAAGGAAATAGCTGGAGCACATCTAACAATGAGTTGTAAATTTGATGATTATGCAAAGTATGCTCAGGACCCACAACTTAAACAAATGTTGCAGCAGTCAAGTCAAGATGCAAAGACTACAGCTACAAATTTAATTAATTCACTATAGGAGGTTTAATAATGCAAGACAGAGATATAATTAATGATCTTATGGGCGGAACTAAAGCTAGTATTAATAGTTATACTATGGCTGTAGTAGAAAGCTCCAATCAACAACTTAGAAGTACATGGCAAACCTTGAGAACTGAAGCAGAACAAATGCATTATCAATTGTACCAGATGGCTGAACAAAAGGGATACTATATGCCAGCACCACCTGCACATCAACAAGATGTTCAGAAGATTAAATCAGGCTTAAGCTCATCTCTAACTCCAAATAACAATACTGGTAGTAACATTTATAGCACTGCAGGAACATCAAATATGAATGTAGATAATCCATCTATGGCTAGTTCCATAAATGGTGGAATGCAATCATCAGCAAGTAAAGGAATGCAGTCTTCTACAAGTGGACAAATGCAAAATATGAGTACACCAAATAATGATATGAAAAC
>CAZHLF010000061.1:239-11098 GCA_964532845.1 uncultured Tissierella sp. | reverse complement strand
GCTTCAGAAATTTATGAACTGGGATGGTCCAATTCTTACAGACAGTGGTGGATTTCAGGTATTTAGCCTGGGAGATTTAAGAAAGATCAATGAAGAGGGAGTGGAATTCAGATCTCATATTGATGGCTCAAAGCATTTCATTAGTCCTGAAAAATCCATGGAAATTCAAAATGCTCTTGGCTCAGATATTATGATGGCTTTTGATGAATGTGCTCCATACCCTGCAAGCTATGATTATGTAAAAAACAGTATGGAGAGAACTACAAGATGGGCTCAAAGATGTAAGGACTACCATAAGGACTGGGACAAACAAGGTTTATTTGGAATAGTACAAGGTGGTATGTTTAAGGATTTAAGAAAGATTAGTGCAGAAGCCCTGGTAGAGATGGATTTCCCTGGATATGCTATAGGTGGTTTAAGCGTAGGGGAGCCTAGGGACCTGATGTGTGATATTCTAGACTATACTACTCCATTACTTCCTAAAGAAAAACCAAGATACTTAATGGGTGTAGGTACACCGGATTATTTATTTGAAGCTGTTATCAGAGGTATTGATATGGCTGACTGTGTGCTTCCTACAAGAATAGCAAGAAACGGTACAGTTATGACAAGCAGAGGAAAACTTGTTATCAGAAATGCCAAATATTCAAGGGACTTTGGCCCACTGGATGAGGAATGTGATTGCTATGCATGCAAAAATTATTCAAGAGCTTATATTAGGCATTTATTTAATGTAGATGAGATACTAGGTGCTAGACTTGCCACTATTCATAATCTAAACTTTTTAATAAAACTCATGGAAAATATCAGAGAAGCAATAAAAGAAGATAGATTATTGGAATATAAAGCTGAATTTTACGAAAAATATGGATATACTGAATAATTACTAATGATTTTTGTCCAAGTTAATGTATAATATATATAGAAGAAAGGGAGGGGTTGTATGAACGCACAACAATTACAAGGCTTAATATTGCCTATAGGTTTTTTAGTAGTATTCTACATATTTGCTATTAGACCTCAAAGAAAAAAAGAAAAACAAATTAGTGAAATGAGAAGCGCTTTAAGAGCAGGAGATGAAATAATAACTATTGGTGGAATCTGTGGGAAGATAGTTAAGGTTAAAGAAGATATCATTACTATTGAAGTAGGTTCTGCAAGAACAAAGCTAGATATAACTAAATGGGCTATTGGTTCAGTTAGTAAAAAGAATGAATCCAAATCTGCAAGTGATGTTAGATTGGATGACATAACTGAAGAAGATAAAGAAAAATAAGAAAAGCTTCTAAAAAGAGTTAGATGTAGCTTTTCTTGTTACTCATTGACAGAAAGTCCCTTAAATTAAAGAATAAAATAGTAGGACTTTCCTATTCGTAATAACAGAAAAACTTCCTTATGGAAGTTTTTTTGTACTATTTATCCTTTCCTTACAATAGATTACTATTGAAAGGAGTGATATCATGTCATTAAAGAATAAATGGGGTATAAAGTATATTTTAAAAGGTGTAGGTTATGCTTTTATAATTTCCCTAATAATGCTTATAGTTTTTACATTATTACTGAAATTTACATCTCTTAGCGAATCTAAGACTCCTATGTACAATAACATAACTATGATAATTAGTGTAGTTATTGGGAGCCTTTATATCGGTATGAAGATCAAAGAAAAAGGCTGGCTTAATGGAGCAATAGTGGGATTAATATATTATTTAATCATTATATTGATAAATGTATTATTTATTAAGAGTGGATTAAGTCCTTCTTTCTTGTTTTCCAAGCTTGTTCTTTCAACATTAACTGGATTTATAGGTGGAATGATTGGCATAAATCTATCGTAAAATTAATCTTTATATCCAAACATTATTGTGTTATAATAACTTTACCATATCAATAAGGAGGTCTAAAATGAAATACATAAAAACCTTAACAGGCAGTAATTTGAAAGACACATTGGTTAAAGGCGGCTGTGGTGAATGTCAAACATCCTGTCAATCAGCTTGTAAGACTTCCTGTACAGTTGGAAACCAAAAGTGTGAGAACAAATAAAGGGTAGTGGATAACCACTACTTTTTTATTGAGGTCAGAAGAAATATTTAGTGATTAAAATTCCTTCTCCCTCAAGAATTTGACTGAACTAATATTTTTTATTTGTTCTTGGTATGATTAACAAGCTGATAATAGGGTCTATCTTGTAAGGGTGTTAATCATTAACCAAGACCTTCACAAAAAATTAAGTTCAGTTACCAAATTCTATCGAAGTCGAGATAATTTTAATCACTAAATATTTTATAAATAGTGGAAGTTAGCCATAAAGAATTGTAATTATCAATTGTCAATTGAATAAGCGGGAGGAAATAATGGATAAGGCAGCAAAGATACATAAGTTTTATTTAAATAATAAATATATAGTTTTAGATGTTAATAGTGGTGGGGTACATGTTGTTGACAAAATAGTCTACGATATATTAGATGGTTTTGAAGATAAAGATAAATCCCAGGTAGTTTCTAATCTTAAGAGCACTTACGGAGAGAAAGCAGTTATAGATGCTTATGATGAAGTTTCTCAATTAGTTGAAGAGGGGATACTTTTTTCTGAAGAAACTGATATATCAAATCTAAACTATAATGAAGATAACATTGTTAAGGCTATGTGTTTGCATGTAGCTCATGATTGCAACTTAAAGTGTAATTATTGCTTTGCATCTCAAGGTAACTTTAAAGGTGAAAGAAAGATGATGGATCTTGAAACTGGTAAGAAGGCCTTGGAGTTTTTAGCTAAAAATTCTGGAAAGAGAAGAAATTTAGAGGTTGACTTCTTCGGTGGCGAACCACTAATGAACTTTAATTTGGTTAAAGAGTTAGTTGCGTATGGAAGAGAAATAGAGAAGATTTACAACAAGAACTTTAGATTTACTATTACTACAAATGGTGTATTACTAGATGAAGATAAGATGAATTTCATCAATGAAAATATGGATAATGTGGTACTTAGTTTAGATGGTAGAAAAGACATAAATGACAATATGAGACAGACTATAAGTGGTGCTGGCAGCTATGATATAATAGTTCCTAAATTCAAGGAAATGGTAGAAAAAAGAGGAGATAAGGATTACTATATCAGAGGAACCTTCACTAGTAAAAATATTGATTTTTCCAAAGATATTATGGATTATTACGACAATGGCTTTAAAAAGGTATCCATGGAGCCTGTAGTAACATCTGAAGAAATGGATTATGCCCTAAGGGAAGAACATCTTCAAGATGTATTAAATGAATATGAGAAATTCTCAAGAGATTATATAAATATAAAGAAAAAAGATAAAGATTTTTATTTCTTCCATTATATGATAGATTTAAGCCAAGGCCCATGTATTATTAAAAGAGCTGTAGGATGCGGAGCTGGAAGCGAATATTTAGCTATAACACCAGAGGGAGAATTATATCCATGTCATCAGTTTGTTGGGGAGAAGGATTTTCAACTTGGAACATTAGATGATGGTATTGTAAACACTGATTTAAGAGATAAGTTTAAGAATGCAAATGTATATACTTCTGAAGAATGCAGGAAATGCTGGGCTAGATTCTATTGTAGTGGCGGATGTCATGCAAATGCACACTATGCAAACAATGATTTTTCCAAACCATATCGAATCGGATGTGAAATGGAAAAGAAAAGAATCGAGTGTTCAATTTCAATATTAGCTAATCTAGAGGATTAAGACATTAAAACGAAAAGAAACTGCTAATTATTGCAGTTTCTATTTTGTTTTTGTGGGTAAATATTCGTATATCAAGAAAAGAGGGGATATTATGGAAAAAGGTTTTATTTTCTCATTAATTATTGCATTAGTAGTAGGTGTATTTGCTATCAGTAACGGTGAAAAGGTTGAAATAGACTTAATCTTTACTGAAATTATGATTTCTCAGGCTATTGTAATTTTCATTTCTACATTTCTAGGTGCAATAATAGTGTCATTAATTAGTTGGGTTAAAAGCTGGAGATATAAGAAAGAAATTAAGGAATTGAATAAAAGATTAATTTTGGTTGACGAGGAGAAAGAAAAGATTAATGCTGAGAAAAACCAAATAGAATTAAAGTTAAATGGTGAAAAGTCTCAATTGAAAGAAGAGATTACAAAATTAAATAACACTATTAATGATATTTTTGATGCAAATAATATGAATAATACTCAAAACAGACAAAATTAGACATCAAATAGCATAAAGACTAAAAAAACTAGTAATTAATCCAATAAAATGATAATATTTAGAGATAAGAAAATTTTGTTGGAGTGAGTTTATTGGAGAAGTGGTTTATAAAGAATAAGAAACATGATCTAGACAAGATTTCTAGTGAGTTTGGAATTAGTAAGATTTTAGCTAAACTATTGGTCAATCGAGATTTAGTTGAAAAAAGAGATATAGAATTGTTTTTAAATCCCCATATGGATTATTTATCAAATCCTGAACTCATGAAGGATATGAAAAAGAGTTCAGATATCATATTCCATAATATAAGAGAGAATAAAAAAATTAGAATAGTTGGAGACTTTGATGTAGATGGTGTAATGAGTGTCTACATTCTTTATAAGGGGCTAAAAAAACTCCATGCAAATGTGGATTATGTAATACCTGACCGAATTCAAGATGGATATGGAATAAATATAGATATCATAAATGCTGCAAAATTTGATGGAATAGATACTATTATTACCTGTGACAATGGAATAGCAGCAATAGAGCAAATAAAATATGCTAAAAGTATTGGGCTAAATGTTATTGTTACAGACCATCATGATATTCCCTATATACTAAATAATAATAAGAAGGAATACATTAGAGTTTCTGCAGACGCTATTATAAACCCTAAACAACTTGATTGTGAATATCCTGATAAATGTTTATGTGGAGCAGGAGTAGCATTTACTCTTATAAAGTATTTATTTAAAATAGCTGGGAATGAAAGAGGAGCAGATGAATTTTTGGAGTTTGCTGCAATTGCAACAGTTTGTGATGTCGTTGATTTAGTTGGTGAAAATAGAATAATCGTTAAAAAAGGAATTGAAGCTTTAAACAAGACTGAAAATATAGGTTTAACTGCTCTTATAGATATGTGCGGCTTAAAAGAAAAAGAACTTGGGGTTTATCATATAGGTTTTATTTTAGGTCCTACTATTAATGCTTCAGGTAGACTTGATTCTGCCTTATATGCATTAAATTTATTGCTTTGTGAGGATATATTGTTAGCTTATGAAATGGCTAAAAATCTTAGAGATTTAAATGAAGAAAGAAAGAATATGACAAATGATGGTGTTGAAAAGGTTATAAATCAAATTGAAAGTTCAAATATGAAAATGGGCAAGGTACTTGTAGTTTATGAACCTGATATACATGAAAGTATAGCAGGTATTATTGCAGGAAGAGTTAAGGAAAAGTACTATATGCCTACAATAGTATTAACAAAAGGTAATGAAGGAGTAAAGGGCTCGGCCAGATCAATTGAGGAATACAATATGTTTGAGGAGCTAAGTAAATGTAAGGATATATTAAATAGATTTGGTGGACATCCTATGGCAGCAGGTCTTAGCCTGGATGAGGACAAGATATCCCAACTTAGAACCAGATTAAATCAATATACATCCCTGACAAGTGATGACCTTATACCTAAAATCTATATTGACATGGAGCTTCCCATTGAATATATTAGTTACAAACTTATAGACGATATGAGGATTTTGGAGCCTTTTGGCAAAGGAAATTCCAAACCCCTATTCGGAGGTAAAAAGCTTAAAATAAAAAGAGCGTTTTTACTTGGAATCAATAAAAATGTACTTAAATTAAATCTTATATCCTTTAGCGGAGGGAGTATTGATGGATTGCTATTTAGGGATGTAGAAGTATTTCTATCAGAAATTGAAAACAAGTATGGAAAGGAAAAAATGGATAATATGTTTAAAGGTATAGAAAATGATATATTTGTTGATATTCTTTATTATCCAGATCTTAATGAATACAATGGAAATACGAGTTTGCAAATCCATATTCAATATTTTAGAATAAACTAATTTTTGAAAGAAGGTGAAACCATGTTAGAGAAATTAATAGCAAAAATAGAACAATATAACCCACAGGCGGATATGCAGCAAATAGTAAAAGCATTTCATTTTGCAGATGATGCCCATGAAGGTCAACTTAGAAATTCAGGAGAAAAGTATATAGTACATCCAGTTAATGTGGCCATTATATTGGCTGAACTAAACATGGACACACCGACTATAATAGCTGCACTTTTACATGATGTTATTGAAGATACTCAAATTACCTATGAAACTATAGAAGAAAAATTTGGTAAAGAGGTAGCAGATTTAGTTGATGGTGTAACTAAGTTGAAGAAGCTCCAATATAAAACTAAACAGGAAAACCAAGCAGAGAACTTACGTAAAATGGTTCTTGCCATGGCTAATGACATTAGAGTAATCATAGTTAAGTTGGCAGATAGACTTCATAATATGAGAACCTTAGAATATATGACTGATGAGAAGAAGAAGGAAAAGGCCATAGAGACTCTTGAAATCTATGCTCCTATAGCCCATAGACTTGGTATTTCAAAAATCAAGTGGGAACTGGAGGATTTATCCCTTAGATATTTAGATCCAGATAATTATTATGACTTGGTAGAAAGAGTATCAAAACGTCGTAGGGAAAGAGAAGCTTATATTCAACAGATTATTGAAACTCTAAAGGAAAAATTAGGAGAAATGGGTATCCATGGTGACATTAATGGAAGACCTAAAAATTTCTATAGCATATATAAAAAGATGTACAATCAAGGTAAGGCATTTGAACAGATTTTTGACTTAACTGCTGTAAGAATCCTAGTTGATAATATAAAGGACTGTTACGGAGCATTAGGTATAGTTCATACCCTATGGAAACCTCTACCTGGAAGATTTAAGGATTATATAGCCATGCCAAAGCCTAATATGTACCAATCTCTTCATACAACAGTAATTGGTAATGAAGGAGAAATATTTGAGGTACAAATACGTACTTATGAAATGCACAAAACCGCTGAATATGGTATTGCTGCTCACTGGAAGTACAAAGAGGGTGTTGTTAGAAGTGAAAATTTTGATGATAAGCTTACCTGGCTAAGGCAGCTTTTGGAATGGCAAGCTGATTTAAATGACCCTAGGGACTTTATGGAGACCTTAAAGATTGATTTCTTTACAGATGAAGTATTCGTATTTACTCCTAAAGGTGATGTTATCAATCTTCCTGATGGATCTACACCGATTGATTTTGCTTATAGAGTTCATACAGCAGTTGGAAACAATTGTGTAGGAGCAAAGGTTGATGGTAGAATTGTTCCTATTAACTATAAGCTGAGAAATGGTAATATAGTTGAAGTAATTACTACACCAAATGGAAGTGGACCAAGTAGAGACTGGCTAAAGATTGTTAAGAGTACTCAAGCAAAGAATAAAATCAGGCAATGGTTTAAGCAAAAGGATAGAGATGTTAATGTTGCAAAGGGTAGGGAACAGCTTGAAAAAGAAATTAAGAGATTGGGATATAAACCAGGGGATATTCTAAAGGAAGAATGGATTAAAAGCGTTGCAGGTAAGATGAGCATTAATTCTATTGATGATTTATATGCTTCAATTGGCTATGGAAATGTATCCATAAATCAAGTCCTAAGTAAATTAAAAGAATATTATAAAGAATACTTTAAGATAACAGATGAAAGTGCTTTTGTTGAAAGCAGTATTAAGCAACCACAGCAAAAGAAAACATCTAAGCCTACACAGGGAGTTACAGTAAAAGGCGTTGACAATATTAAGGTAAGATTCTCCAAATGTTGTAACCCTGTTCCTGGTGATGATATTATTGGTTTTATTACTAGGGGAAGAGGAGTATCTATTCACAGGACAGATTGTCCTAATATTTCCTATAATGATGACGATAGAGAAAGGCTCATTGATGTTTCATGGGATACTCAGAAGAAAGCATCATATAATGCTGAAATTCAATTGAAAGCCATAGATAGGACAGGTATATTAGGAGATGTAGCTGCACGAGTGACAGAGGCTGGAATAGCTTTATTGTCCTTAAATGCAAGAACCAATAAAGAAAAAATGGTAACAATAAATATGACATTGGAAATAAGTAATATTGAGCAGTTAAAAGAACTAATGAGAAAACTTAGAAAGATTAAAAATATAACCGATGTATATAGGGTAACAGCATAGGAGGAAAAATGAGAGCAGTTGTACAAAGAGTTGATGAAGCCTCTGTAACAGTTGAAGATGAGATAGTTGGAAAGATTTCTAAAGGTCTTTTGGTTTTATTAGGTGTTGGTGAAGATGACGACGAAAAGGACTTGGACTATCTTGTGGAAAAGGTTATAGGCTTAAGAATATTTCAAGATGAAAATGATAAAATGAATCTTTCTCTAATGGACGTTAAAGGAGAGTTGCTGGTTGTTTCTCAATTTACACTTTATGGTGATGTTAGAAAAGGGAAGAGACCTAGTTTTTCCTCCTCAGCTTCACCAGATATGGGAAACCTCTATTACGAGAAGTTTATAGAAAGAGCAAGAAGTATGGGAATAAATACCCAAACTGGTATTTTTGGTGCTCATATGGATGTAAAACTGAATAATAATGGACCTGTGACTATATTATTAGACAGCAAAAAGGTCTTTTAGGAGGAATTTAATGAAGATTAATAGGATACCTGCTGGTATTTATGCAGCTAACTGCTATCTGGTATATTCTGAAGAAACCAGAAAAGCTATAATCGTTGATCCTGGCGGGGATGGAGATGTTTTAATAAATAAAATTGAAGAAAAAGGTTTGACTTTAGAATATATAGTATTAACTCATGGTCATGGAGACCATATTGGTGCTGTAAATGATTTAAGAGATAAATTTAATGTTCCTTTACTAATTCATGAGGATGATGTTGAACTTATTGAAGATGGTAGAAAAAATCTTTCAAGTATTATGGCTATGGGGTCAGTAAACTTAAGAGCTGATAAGACTTTAAGAGATGGGGACATCATCCTTTTTGGTGATTTAAGTGCAAAAGTTATTCATACTCCAGGTCACACTAAGGGTGGAATTTGTATTCTGATAAATGACCATTTAATATCAGGAGATACTCTTTTTAAAGGTTCCATAGGTAGAACAGATTTACTTGGTGGAGATTTTGATACACTTATAGACTCCATTAGGATTAAATTGTTTAATCTTCCTGACAGTACTGTGGTTTTACCTGGTCATGGAGTTCGAACTACAATAGGTGATGAAAAAGAAACTAATCCATTTTTAAGATAGGTGTTCTTATGATTTCTGTATTATTAAAAGGCTATATTTATAAGAATGACTTTTATGAATTAATAAGGGTATTTTTTCCAAACCTTGAAGTTAGAAAAATACAATCCATTGATGAATATACTGATGGATATCTAGTAGATATTTCTCTTGAAGATGAAGACAGAGTCTTATTTGCCCATACAAGGGTTTTCTATGAAGATAAACTCTTAAGTAGCCATTCTGTAAATATAGACAACTACAAGATCTATAGAGAAAGAGAAAAAACTATAAAGAACGGAATAAAAACCTCTATATATAAAGCTTTAATAACACTATCAGATGTAGATGTGCCTTGGGGTATTTTAACAGGTATCAGACCTATAAAAGTTGTCCATGAACTTATAGAAAAGAACGTACCACAAAAGGATATTTTAGACATATTAACTAACTCATATATGTTAAGTAAAGAGAAAGCCCAGTTGCTTTTGGATATATCCATCAAACAAGGAAAGTATATTTACCCTGAGGATAAAGACAAGTACAGCCTTTATATTGGTATACCATTTTGTCCTACCAGATGTATCTACTGTTCTTTTGCTACATTTCCTATAGGAAGACATTCATCCTTGGTTGATGACTATGTGGATAAGCTTATTTATGAGATTAAGTGTATTGAAGAGTTGATGAAGGGCAAGAAGATCAATACTGTTTATATTGGAGGAGGTACACCTACATCTTTACCTATTCCAAGTCTTGAAAGAATCATAAAAACAGTCAATGAATCTTTCCATAGAGAAAATATTAAAGAGTTTACAGTTGAAGCTGGAAGACCAGATACTATCAATACGGAAGTTCTTAAGATGTTAAAAAGTTATGATGTAGATAGAATAAGTATCAATCCTCAGACCATGAATGATAAAACATTGAAGCTTATTGGAAGAAAACATAGTTCCAAAGATATTGTTAATGCTTATGAAATGGCAAAGTCCGTTGGATTTAAAAGTGTCAATATGGATTTGATAGTTGGACTACCTGAAGAGGATCTCATTTCAGTAAGAAATACTCTTAAGATGATTAAGGAAATGGATCCTGAAAACCTTACTGTTCATACACTTTCAGTAAAAAGAGGCTCAGAATTTAAGGATAATTTAAGTGAGTATCATGTAAAAGAGCAAGACATGATACAAAGTATGTTAGATGAAACTATGAATTTTACCAGAAGTAATGGTTTAGCTCCATACTATCTCTATAGACAAAAGAATATTCTTGGAAACTTTGAAAATATTGGGTATTCAAAGAAGGACCATGAATGCATCTATAATATCTCAATTATGGAGGAAAAGGAAACTATAATAGGAGCTGGTGTAGGTTCAACTACAAAGGTTTATAACCCAGAGGATAACAAGTTGGAAAGAATATTTAACTTTAAGGATATCAAAGAATATTCCAATAGAATAGATGAAATCATCAATAGGAAAAGAAGAGTATTAAGTGAGTAGTAAAATTATGTAATGTAGCTTGACAGCCGATTTTAATTCG
>CAZHLF010000061.1:0-229 GCA_964532845.1 uncultured Tissierella sp. | reverse complement strand
TATACTTACACTAAGAAAAAATTTAATAAATATGATGAAAAGAAAGAGTAATTAAATCCCTTGGTTTTAGAGAGTCGATTAAAGGTGGAAGGTCGATACTAATATTTAATGAAGACATCTTAGAGTAAGCAAGAGAAATCTTGCTCGCAAGCATTTGCGTTAAAATTTTGAGTGAGGATACCTAATTAGGGTGGTACCGCGAGTTTATACCTCGTCCCTTTATAAGAGA
>CAZHLF010000060.1:0-11131 GCA_964532845.1 uncultured Tissierella sp. | reverse complement strand
AAACCTACCCGACTGGGCTTTTATCCCTTCGGTGTAATGCTCATAAGAGCATCTGTACCGCTCGGACCAGCAGGAAAAATCCTCGGAACCCTAGGTACACTTTCGCTCATAGTTGATGATTTAAGGTCATCAGTAGAAACATCCCAACCATATCTTGAGAAATATATGAGCTTTCTTTAATTAATTATACTCTGATATTATCAATTGGGTATATTTATGTCAAGATACTTAAATAAATAATTTGATTCGACAATTATTTGTGGTAGAATTAAACATAATATATTTGCAAGGAAAATTTAGTGAGGTGGAAAAATGCAAAACCAATTTGTGTTGATTATTGATTTTGGTGGACAATACAATCAACTAATTGCCCGAAGAGTAAGAGAACATGGGGTTTACTGTGAAGTTAAGCCATATACAATTACTATTGACGAAATCAAGGCTTTAAACCCTGTAGGTATAATCTTTACAGGTGGACCAAACAGCGTATACGATGAAAAGGCTCCAAGATGCTCAAAGGAAATATTTGAGCTTAATATTCCTATTCTTGGAATTTGCTATGGTAGTCAGTTAATGACCTATGTTTTAGGCGGAACTGTTACAAAGGCAGATAAGAGGGAGTACGGAAAGACTGAGATAAAACTGGATTCAACAAGCAAGATATTTAAAGGTATTGAAGAAAATACCACAGTTTGGATGAGTCATACAGATTACATGGAAAAATTAGCAGAAGGCTTTAGAGTAATAGCTACTTCAGAAACTTGCCCAACTTCTGCCATTGAAAATGAGGAAAGAAAGCTTTATGGCGTTCAGTTCCATCCTGAAGTTAACCACTCCGTAAAAGGATCACAGATGCTTAAAAACTTCCTTTATGATGTATGTGGATGTACAGGCGACTGGACTATGACCAGATACATTGATGCTCAAATAGAGGAAATAAGAAAAACTGTTGGTGATGGAAAGGCTCTTTGTGCCCTTTCAGGTGGAGTTGATTCATCAGTTGTTGCAGCTTTAATGTCTAAAGCAATCGGTAGCCAACTAACTTGTGTATTTGTTGATACCGGACTTATGAGAAAAAATGAGGGAGATGAAGTTGAAGCAGCATTCGCTACTAGATTCGACTCTCACTTTATCAGAGTTAATGCTCAAGAAAGATTCCTTAATAAACTTAAAGGTATAACAGATCCAGAAGCTAAGAGAAAAGCCATAGGTGAGGAATTTATAAGAGTATTTGAAGATGAAGCTAGAAAGATTGGTAAGGTAGACTTCCTTGTACAAGGAACAATTTATCCTGACATTATTGAAAGTGGTTTAGGTGACAGTGCTGTTATTAAGTCCCATCACAATGTTGGCGGACTTCCAAGTGTAGTCGACTTCAAAGAACTTATAGAGCCTATAAGACTATTATTTAAAGATGAAGTAAGAGCATTAGGAAAGGAATTAGAACTTCCTGAGTATCTAGTATGGCGTCAACCATTCCCAGGACCAGGTCTTGGAATTAGAGTTATTGGTGAAGTAACTGAAGAGAAGCTTGCAATCTTAAGAGAAGCAGACTTTATTTTCAGAGAAGAAATCGCCCTTGCAGGACTAGACAGGGATATCAACCAATACTTCGCAGTAATTACAGATATGAGAAGCGTTGGGGTTATGGGGGATGAAAGAACCTATGACTACACATTAGCTCTTAGAGGAGTAACAACAACTGACTTTATGACAGCTGACTGGGCTAGAATTCCATATGAATTGTTGGATAAAATCTCAAGAAGAATCGTAAATGAAGTAAAACATATAAACAGAATAGTTTATGACATAACAAGTAAACCACCAGCAACTATTGAGTGGGAGTAAAATAGAGTAAAATAGAGTAAAGTAAAATATCCTGAAGCCTATTGATAATGAATAGGTTCAGGATATTTTTTCATCCACTTATCTACTCTGAAGGTACACTATGATACTTTTCAGAATAGAGATTTACTAAGAAATAATATATTGGAATCAGATATAAAAAGCTTGCTGCTAATATACTTTCCACAGGTGCCCCAACAGAAGTAAGTGGAACTGCACCTGCAATTGACCATGGAATCAGCGGTGCAATAACCACAGCTGAATTTTCAAGGTTTATGGCCAATTTTTTCTCATCAGGTTCTATATCTTTACAGAGCTGATGAGTTAGCATGATTGTTAAAGTTTGATTGCAAGCAATCATCCCTGCTATTGTAGATGTAATTACCATTGCTCCGTAAGGAGTAATTTTTTTGCTCAGTTTAATAAGATTATCCTTAATGCTATTAAGCAAACCAGTTTTCTGGAAAATTCCAGCATATGATGAGGATATACTAACTATACCCATGACCTTAAGCATGGAGAAAATTCCTCCTCCATTTAACATAGCCCCTAGTTCAGGATCTGAAGCCTTGTATCCTTTTATCATAATATTAAGTATTTGAGCAATCTTTACATCTTGAACAAGCAAACATATAAATATTGCTGCTACTATACTTGCAGACATTGCGATTTTTACTTTGACCCTCATTAGGGACAATATAAGAATAATTATGGCAGGAATCAAAGCGCTCCAGTGTAAGTTTACTTCACGGCTAAAAAGCTCTTGCAAATTCATTGAATTGGCAGTTCCATTTGAGTTCATTCCAGCAACATAATATATTATACAAGTTAATAAAAATGGCACTAGGGCTGTCTTTAGCATTAGTTTTATATTGTCAAAGATATTCGTACCTGTTAGCTCACTAACTAATAGGGCACTGGTAGATACAGGGGAGTTTCGATCTCCAAAATACACACCAGATAATATTGCACCTCCTACAAATACAGGATTTATATTCATGGAAATAGCTATCATCATGCAAATTACTCCCATAGTTGCTGCCGTTCCAAAGGATGTTCCAATGAGAAAGGATACTCCTGCATTTAGTAGAAATGTCATAAGTATTAATGTTCCAGGCTTTATAAACTGAACTGCATAACTTATTACTATTGGAATAGTCCCTCCTGCCCGCCACAATGCAGTCATCATCCCTATAAGTACAAATACAATTAGTACATTTTTGGCAGTTTTTATGCCAGTATAGATCATTTTTAAGATTTCTAATAGAGAATATCCCTTCAACTTAGCATATAGAGAAAATATGCCAAGACCTATAAGTAAGGCAAATATAATAGAGATATCTAGAAGAACAAAGATTAGTAAGATAATTCCAAATAATAACAGGGCAAATATTTCCATAAAATCACCTCTCTAAGGAAATAACAAAATCATATCATACCAGATGCTACCACCATGTTGAGACTTAGATATCCCTACGTTTTCAAAACCAAATTTTGAGTAATAGTTTATCAGCTTGTCTTTACATGTTAATATTACACCTTTACGACCAGCTACTCTTGAAGCTTCAATCATATAATTCATTAACTTTGCTGCTATCCCTTGTTTTTGATACTCAGGGATTACGTCTAGACCAAATATTGCTTGGTAATCTCCATTTGGATTGTGTAAGCTTGCATTGCTAAATAGTTCATCATAAATTGTCCTCTCATTTGTAACACAACCATTTATAAATCCAATGATTTTTCCATCAATTTCCCCCACAAAAAAACTTTCAGGAAAAGTCTTTATTCGTTGTTCAAATGATGATTTGCTTGCTGCTTCTGCTTCTGGAAAGCAAGTAGCTTCAACTTCTGATACTGCTTCTAAGTCATTTATAGTTACATTTCTAATTTTTATGTCCACTTTATTCCCCCTTCTATTTTGATTCATTGGGGACTGAGGTCTGACCCCTTTGGCTTTTTTCTGCCAGCGGGGGCTGTCCCCAGTGGCAGATTATTTCAACTCATTCTTCACAATTACTATCCTAATATCTTCATAGGATATGTCCTCTGGCAATGCTTCTTTTATAGGTTTAAGTTTTTCAAATCCAACTTGATTAATAGCAGCAAGTATCTTATCTTCCTTTTCCCCGCTATCTAGAAACCTTGTCCAATCTACCTTTTGTCCCCTTTTATTACAAGTAGCTAAATGTTCAATAATAGTATTTACGGTAAAGCCTCTTTTTTCAGCAATTTCAACTAAGGTAAGGTTTTGAAGATATAAATCATAGGTTAACCCATATCTATCAGATTGACTATTTGATTCTTTTTCTTCATACTTATCTTCAATTACCCTTTGGATTTCAATCTTTTGATTAGTGCCCGCATAATCCTTTATAATTTCTAGGAATTTATCTCCATAACTTTCATATTTCTTATAACCTACCCCCTTAATAGTAAGCATAGCTTCCTTGCTTTGAGGATAATATGCAGCCATTTCCTTAAGAGTAGAATCATGGAATATCATAAATGGAGCCATTCCTTTTTCCCCAGCTAAGGTATATCTTAGTTCCTTTAGCTTTAGGAATAATTCCTCATCAAGGTCCATATCACCATCTGATCTTGTGGCTACACTCTTAGTAGATGTTTTAATCTCTAGCAAGTGCTTTTTATGATATACCTTTTCACTACCATTTAGCACATCACGTGACTTTGCCGCAAGTTTTACTACTGGAAATTTATCTGCTGTAACTAAAATATATCCCATAGAAATCAAAGTCATGATAATTTCTCTTATGGTACTTTCTGAGTATTCCTTCATAAGTCCATAAGTTGAAACTTGATCCAACCCAAATTCCAATACTCTTTTATTCCTAGAACCTCTTAATACCTGGATAATTACTGAAACACCATACCTCTCCTTTACTCTATAAATACAAGAGAGAATCTTTTGAGCTTCCAGTGTAATGTCAACCATTTCAGATGTATCTAAACAGTTTCCACAATTATTACATTTTGATTCAAGGGGATCTTCTCCAAAATATTTCAAAATCATATCCCTTAAGCATTCATTGGTATTGCAATAATCAACAAGATACTGAAGATTTTCATATAGGATATTTTCTCTTTGCTCTGAGAAGGTACTATTTTGGATTAGGAGCTTTTGCTTTACAATATCTGAAGGGGAATATAGAAGTATGCAATCACTAGGTTCACCATCACGACCTGCTCTTCCTGCCTCCTGATAATAGGCTTCCATATTCTGAGGCATATTATAATGAATTACAAATCTCACATCTGGCTTATCAATCCCCATACCAAATGCATTTGTTGCAACTATTATCTTCCTTTTATTTAATATGAAA
The DNA here is from genome assembly GCA_964532845.1 of uncultured Tissierella sp. Lineage (GTDB taxonomy): Bacteria > Bacillota > Clostridia > Tissierellales > Tissierellaceae > Tissierella_B. The sequence goes on along the minus strand of CAZHLF010000060.1, from coordinate 5,942 downwards.
TCGTCCTGGTTTTTCTGGCGTGCCTCAGAAGTCATACCTCCATGGTAAGAAACTGCACTGTATCCAAGTAAGTTTAATTTCTCAGTAATTGATTCTACAGTTTTTCTAGTTGCACAATAAATGATCCCTGAATCATCCTGAAAATTATTCTTCAAATAATCATTTACATAGGACAACTTATTGCTTACTTTTACTACCTGATAAAAAAGATTAGGCCTATCAAAGCCTATTATTGACTCAATAGGACTCTTTAGTCTTAGTAATTCCTTAATTTCATCAACTACTAAGCTAGTAGCTGTTGCAGTAAAAGCAGCTACTACAGGTCTCCCCGGAATATTCTCTATAAACCTTGGAATTTCTGCATAGGATGGTCTGAAATCATGCCCCCATTGACTTATACAATGGGCTTCATCTACTGCTACCATGGAGATTTTTACATTCCTAACTAAATTAGTGAAGGAATATGTATTTAATCTCTCAGGTGCAATATATACTATTTTATACTTTCCTTCTCTAATCTCCTGTAATCTATAATTAATTTCACTATCATCAAGGGTGCTATTTATGAATGTACCCCGTATCCCCATTTCCTCCAGGGAATCAACCTGGTCCTTCATCAAGGATATCAATGGTGATACAACTAAAGATACTCCATCCATTAGTATGGCAGGCAATTGGTAACAAAGGGATTTTCCTCCTCCTGTTGGCATGATGCCTATTACATCCTTGCCTTCAAGAACACCTAAAACTAAGTCCTTTTGCCCCCTTTTAAATTCATCATAACCAAAGTAGGTCTTTAATGCACTATATATTTCCAATACTTCACTTCCTTTGTTCTTCAACTTTATACTCAGTTTAAAGATTATAATCTATTCCATTATACAATAATTCTTTCATAATTTCTTCTTTTGGACAAAAAGAAAGAGCAGGTTTTTAAGCCTGCTCAATTCTATCTTATCTCAGTATACTTTACTTCAATTTGTAAATCAGTTTTTGCTTTTTCTATTACAGCAGGATCATCTATCCCATTTTCTTTAAATGATTTTTCAATAATTGATAGGAGATTATCTCTATAATTTTCATCTATTATTATATATTTTCTAATGGTTCTAAATACTTGAAATATCTCTTCATCGCTGTATTCTTCCATTAAAAATCCAAAATTGTTAACTGAGAATCCTGAAGGCATATCATCTTGATTTTTAAATAGAATCCATTTTTTATCCATAAAAACTACAATATCATCCTTATATTGAGCAATACTTGCACCCTTGATATCAAAATTGGCTTGCCCATTTTCATTTGGTGTTTCATGGGATTTAACAGCCGATGAGATCTTTCCAATGATGTCACTTCTTGATATTTCTTCAGAAATCTCGTATCCTGTATCAACATACGTTTTATTATTTATCATAACTAATTTATCGAAAAATTCACTAGCTGAGACAGAATTATGAATATTATTACCTTCCGAATTTCCTTCAACTATCATCAACTTATTATCACCATAATTAACGATATAAAGATACACATCCTTCCACTTAGAAAAATCTCCGGAAAATGCTTGCTCAAACAATAATTCATTATCCACATTTAAAAGCTTCACATTAAAAAAGATATTCTTAGCATCTATCATTTCAAAATCAAATCGGGAATTCATTTCCATAATTGTATTATCTGCATTCATTGCACCTTGTGAATTTCCTTCAGTATCTACTTCAATCCTACTTATAGGTGCATTACTTCGATTTGTAATGGATAAAATAGACTTTCCATGTTCTAAAACTTTGGTTAATTCTGTTCTATTTATTTGGAAATCTGAAACTTTCCAATCATTATCAACCTTCTTCATAACTATTGTACCAAGTAAATTAAGTGGTTCTTCTCTACCATCTTTAAATTTCACCCTTGCTGGTACACTAAATTGATATATTACATCTCCATTTTCTGAAACTTCTTCATCCCATAGATTTACATCTTCTATTGTCATTCTAGAGCCATACTCTCTTGCTGTCACTTCTCCAATAAGCAAGGTTCTATTGGCAGATGCTCTATTTAAAGCATCTTCAGTCATTAGGCTACCATACTTGGCAGCTACTGCTTCATCAAGTCCTTTAACTGAAACAATACCTCTTCCATCAAAATTAAACTTAGAATCATCCATAAGAGATTCATCGTAAAACATATCCGCAATATCAGTATTTTCAATTGTATAATATAGCTTAATAAATTCTTCTGCTTTACCCTTTGCTGTGTTATTAAGTGGGTTTGTCATTAAGCCTATTGAAATTACAATAACTACTAATACAGCTATTAATATGGTCCAAAAGCTTGGTTTCTTATAGTTTAAAATATTTTTTATTCTGGATTTTATATTGCTTTCACCAAAGGCTAAGGGTAACAGTAGTCTACTCTGTTTTACTGAAAGAGATAAAAGTGAAGATGAATAATTACCTCTCAAATCCTCAATAGAATTCTTCATTACACTTTCATCACAGGACATCTCCATATCCTTAATCATTAAGTAATAGGAAATCCACATAAGAGGATTAAACCAGTGTATGGCAAGAATTAAAAACGAAATAGGTTTTATTAGATAATCAGAACTTTTTATATGAGTCTTTTCATGACTTATTATATATTCCCTTTCACCGCTTTTAAGATTAGCTGGTAAGTATATTCTAGGTTTAATAAATCCAAATACAAATGGGGTTATTATTTGATCTGTCTCATAAATATTCCCTTCGACTAAAGTAGCAAACTGAATTTTCCTATATACTTTGATATAGGAGAAAATACTGTATATTAGCAAGGCTGCAATTCCTAAAAGCCATATAAGAGTAACTAAACTCATCAATATTTGCATCGGATTTACACTTGCATATGGTGTGGCTGCAGGTAATGAATTATTCACTACCATGTCTATGTTTTCTAGATTTGTATTTATTGAAGGACTCTCCATAAATCCAATATTCTGTGGAACGTAATTTGCATCATTATTCAATGGTCTTAATAAACTCAAAGAGCTTGTAAAGTTAAAGGGACTAATTAGTCTAAATAGTAGCACAGACCATAAAGAATATGAAAATATCTTTGGTGCTTTATTTAAAAGCATCCTAACCAACATAATGACCAAAGCAACATAGGTAGCTGTTATACTCATATTTAGTATCTTTATAAATATATCTGTCATTTCATCGCCCCCTCTATTATCCGTTTGAGTTCTAAGGCTTCCTTTTCAGTTATTTTTTTATTATCTAGAAATGCAGTTAAAAATGCAGGTAAAGATCCATCAAAGGTCTTATCAACTATTTCCTGACTTTCATGTTTTTGAACTTGCTCTCTTTTTATAAGGGCTATAACAATTGCATTTTGGTTTACTACCAATCCCTTTTCAGCCAGTTTCTTTATCATATTGTATGTGGTGGATTTTTTCCAACCTAATATTTCTTCTGTAATTTTAGATAATTTTGTAGAGTTAATTGGCTCATTATCCCAAATTATAGTCATAAACTTAAACTCAGCATCAAATAATTTTAAGTCCTCCATGATTAACCTCCTTGGTTTGTCTCAATAAACCTTCCTTAATACTAGTTTATTACAACAAACCATGTAAGTCAAGTATAAATTTCAGATAATTTACTCAATTTGCATCATCTAGACCTTAAGTTTATGATAAATTCCTATTAATTGAAGTGAAATGAGGATATTAAAACTTAGATATGATATAATTTACCAAATGAGATCAAGGGGGATAGCTATGGAATGGGAGCATAAACATAAAAATATGAAGGAAATCTACGAAATTCAAAATGAAGCCCAACGTGTATCAGCTATTTATGACTATTTCCAAGAGGAGAATAGACTAAATACCACATTAGCCTCTAAGGTGGAATTTCTAACCACTATTCGGTACATAGAAAAGATACTTAAACCCGGCGATAGAATTCTAGATTTAGGTGCTGGTACAGGAATATATAGCCTGTATTTTGCAGAACAGGGATATGATGTTACTGCTGTAGAGCTGGCTGATAGAAATGTTGAGATTCTAAGACAGAAAGCTACATCAGATATGAAAATGGAAATAATTCATGGTAATGCACTTGATATTTCAATGTTAAATAATCAGTCTTATAATGTTGTTCTACTATTTGGTCCACTTTATCATCTATTAAATCAGGATGATCGAAATAGATGTATTATGGAAGCTAGAAGAGTCCTTAAAGATGATAGTACACTATTTGTAGCCTATATCAATCATGACATGATTCCTATGACTGAAACAATCCATGATCCAGAATGGTTTTCTGGTACTACTTATGACCATGAATCCTTCCGAATAGAGAATTTCCCTTTTGTATTCTTTAATATTGATGAATGTCGCGCTATGCTTACAACTAATGATTTATACATTGAGAAGGAGATTGCCTCAGATGGTTTTGCAGAAATCCTTGCAAGTAAAATTAATCAAATGTCAGATGATGCTTTTGATCAATATTTAAAATATCATTTTCTAATGTGTGAAAAAAAAGAACTATTATCCGCTACTAATCACTTCTTATTCCAATGTCATCAAAAGAAGTCTATCCATATGACCTATCCAGATGATAAGGATGTTAGAGATGAAATAGAATCCTTCTTAAATTGGCCTGTAACATTTAATGATTTTGTTGATTTACCTGAGTTAAGTGATGGTGAGATGAGTCTTATATGTACTAAAAAGAGTCCTGCTATTCCTGAAAAGAAGTGGGTACCTTCTTATCATTTTAATATTATGATAAAAGGTGAAAAAGTAGGTCTTATTGATCTTAGAATAGGATATCCTGAGAGTCTCTATTATGGTGGAAATATTGGGTATTCCATAGATGAAGAGTATCGCGGTAATAACTATGCTCCTCGTGCATGTAAGCTTTTAGTCCCTTTAGCTAAAGATTATGGAATGAATAAATTAGTAATATCTAATGAATATCGAAATTATGCTTCCAGAAGAGTTTGTGAAAAATTAGGAGCAGATTCCTTAGAGTAGTTGCTCTTCCAAGATGGCATGATATGTACTCTGAAGGACACCTTTATGAGAACATATTTGTATTAGATATTTAATACAATACCTAATTCCAGCCGAAAGTATAAACTACAAAGAGGACAAAAATCCTTAAACAGACAACCCCCTATAACACCGATATTTTAATGTTATAGGGGGTTGTAGATTAACTACTCCAACTAAAATCCTCATAGATTACATTACCTAGAGCATCATATGCTTTAATGCCACTAAACCTAAATTCGTCACCCCAGTCCCAGGTAAAAAGGAACATATCATCATAGAATTCCCTTTGAGAATAGATACTCCCATCTTTTAGATGCACTTCTACTTTATCGATGTTTTTATCATTTATTATACCATAGAACTTAAAGGTATCATGGGAGCTGCTATAGTTAAAATTAAGGGGCTTTGTTGTATCTATTTCTCCACCAGTAACTTGATTTCCAAATGTCCAAAAGAAAAACATAGATTTGTTAATAGTATTACAAGAAAACCATTTATCATATTTTCCAAGAAACAGTTTACCTCCCTCAAAATCCTCTATATGAACAACCTTAGACGGTCCATAATGAATACTTCTTTCAGATGCTTTATGAGCTGCCAAAGGAGTTAAGTAAACACCTCTAGTAAATGTAAAAACAGACAAAAACAAAAGTATAATTACATTTCTAATGACCCTTTTCTTTCTACTCATTGATAACACCTGCCTTTAGTGGTACCTCAACCTTATAGTATCTATTATACCAGTCATATTCTATAATCAATGTATCTGCATTACTTGGAAAATTGCTGATAGTCCTGACACCCCTAGTGATAATACCTCCAGATGAAGAACCTGAACCTGCGAAATATTCATTTCCAAGATTATCCTTTATTATTCCAATATGTCCCAATGACC
>CAZHLF010000059.1:0-11137 GCA_964532845.1 uncultured Tissierella sp. | reverse complement strand
GCAAGAACAGTCAATAGAATTCCACTCATTAACATAATAGCTATTAGTCTATTTACAGTCATCTTGTTTGGGCTACCAGCATGGGCTATGGTTTGCTCTAGATTTTTGCTAATACCATATGGAGTTATCCTTCCAATAAATGAAATAAATTTGCTGTAGGCTGGCTTAATAATTCTATCGTTAAAAGGCTGATTGATTGGAGTGTCATCTACAGGGTCATTAAAGGTATTTCCAACATCTCCAAGTCTTGAAAGCACAGCTTCTCTTTGATTAAATACAAGGCCATAGATTATAAGCACTAATATACTAACAGTTGCTATCACCAATAGATAAACTAATATTCCCACAATCACACCCCCCTATATCTCAATATTTGCCATTTTAGAGATAATAAAGATTCCTACAACTTGCATTACCACTGCTGCTATTACCATAAATATCCCAATAGGATTTTTGAAAAGTTCTAGTATATAATCCTTATTTAGGAATAATAGCATTATAGCTACGAAAAATGGCAATGCAGATATAACAATTGCAGAAAATCTTCCCTGAGCAGTCAGAGTCTTAATTTCCCCTCTTATTCTCATTCTATCCCTTATGGTATCTGCTATGGTGTCCAATATTTCTGTTAAGTTTCCTCCAACCTTTCTTTGAATTATAAGAGCAGTAACAAACATATCTATATCTTCGTCATCTGTTCTTTCAGAAAATCCCATTAGGGCTTCATCCATAGTTTTTCCAATTGAATTATCCCTGATAATTTTCATAAACTCATCCCTAATTGGACTTTCCAGCTCATTTGCAGCAACGCTCATGGCTTGGGTAAAGCTAAAACCTGCACGGAGTCCATTGGATATAATAGCTAAAGCTTCTGGAAGCTGAGAATTTAATTTTTTCATTCTTTTTTTCTTAACTGAAGATATATATAAATCAGGTAGCTTAAAGCCAATAATTAAACCAAGTATAGACAGGAGATAATTTCTTGTAGCTAAGAAAAGTAATAGTCCAAAACTTAGGCCTATTAATAATGATAGCCCAATAAACTCTTCAACCCTCATCATTACATATGCTTGAGTTAATTTCTTTCTCTTTTCATCCATATAGGATTTTCTAGATAAAATCCGACTTATAGATCCAATTAAATTAAGAAGAAACTCTTTTAAGCTTAACTCTTCAAACTGCTTGTAATAATCCTCTTCCCTTGTATACATATAAAGTCTATTTACTACTTCGATTCTTTTAGAAAATACTAGGCTATAGATGCCTAGTATTATGAATATTACAGATAAAAATTCTAATATAAAAATCCAGTAAAGCATACTACAACCTCCTGTCATTTCCAAATACAGAGCTAGGTATAGATTCTCCATATGCTTTTAATTTTTCTAAGAAAGTAGGTACTATTCCAGTAGCTACATGCTTACCTATAACTGATCCACCTTCATCAAACCCATCCTGTCTAAATATATAAATATCCTGCATGGTAATAGTATCTCCTTCCATGCCTGTTATCTCACTTATCTTTACAACCTTTCTAGTACCATCAGTAAACCTTGCCACATAAACAACCAATTCAATAGCTGAGGCAACTTGTTCACGAATAGCTCTTGATGGTAATTCCATTCCAGACATCATAACCATAGTCTCAAGTCTTGCAAGACTATCCCTAGGGCTGTTGGCATGGATTGTGGTTATTGAACCATCGTGGCCTGTATTCATGGCTTGAAGCATGTCCAGAGCTTCTCCCCCTCTTACCTCTCCTACTATTATCCTATCTGGTCTCATACGAAGGGAATTGATTACAAGTTCTCTAATAGCAATCTGACCTTTACCTTCAATATTAGGAGGTCTACTTTCCAAGGTTACAACATGTTCTTGCTGAAGTTGAAGTTCTGCTGCATCTTCTATGGTTATGATTCTTTCTGTATCTGGAATAAAACCTGAAACTACATTTAGAAGTGTAGTCTTACCACTACCAGTACCTCCAGCAACTAATATGTTTATCCTACCTCTAACACAGGCTTTTAATATCTTTGCCATATCCTGATTTAAGGTTCCAAAGGTTATTAAATCCTCTAGAGTATAAGGATCAACAGCAAATTTTCTAATGGTAATCGTAGGTCCCTTTACTGATAATGGCGGAATAATTACGTTAACACGTGAACCATCTGGGAGACGACCATCTACCATTGGTGAGCTTTCATCTACACGTCTTCCCAGTGGAGAAATAATCTTATCTATGGTATGCATTATATGGGTATCATCCCTAAAGGAATTCTCTACTTTAACAATTTTCCCATGTCTTTCAACAAATACATCTTCGGGTCCATTAACCATAATTTCTGTAATGGTACCATCATTAATAAGACTTGTAATAGGACCATATCCAAATATCTCATCCATTACATAATTTGATACTCTTTGCTTATCTCCGAAGGATAAATTTCTTTTACTTTCATAAAGAATATCATCAACTATTTTATTAGTATCCTCTAAGATTTGCTTCTTTTGAAGCTCATTTTGATTATCCGATGAAATATTTTCTATAACCTTAGCAAGTGCTAAAGTTGCAATTTCCTCCAACTCTTTTCTTTTTTTAGTTAGTGCATCTGTGGAACTAGTATTTTGTTTTTGGACTAACTCTCTGGTTTGAATACCCTTGAAGTTAAACGCACCATTTGCCATAGTTGCACCTCCTATTTCATTCCGTTTTCTTTAAATTCAGAATCTATTTTCTTAGCCAGTGTACTAAAAGATTTCCCAATAGATCCCTTTGGTTTTGATATAGTTACTGGAATTCCATTATTTAAAGAAAGCATAGCCTGTTTGTAATCTGCATCTATAACGCTATAAAGACTTTGATTTAAAGTACTTTCAACATCCTTGCTCTTTATTTGTCCACTGGAATCAGCTTTATTTAAGACTACCTTAATCTTTGATTTAGGAAAGTTCAACTCATGTAAGGTTTGAATTGAAGCCTTAATATTTCTAACTGCTGAAATTTCAGGAGTAGTGATCATTAGGAGTATATCAGCAGCTTGAAAGGCTGGATTTACTGGTTCATAAAACCTTGCAGGCATATCGACTACTATATAATCAAAGGCTCCTTGCAATGCCCTTAAGATTACTTCTATATGATCAGAATTAATAAATTCATTTATCTGTGGTCTGGCATTAGCAGGAAGAACCTTTATCCCAGATTCGTGTGGAATCAAATAGGACTCAATTATGTCCTGGTCTATATTTCTAATATCATCCACTATATCTAGAATAGTAAACTTTGGAACCATATTAAGAGCTAGAACAGTATTTCCAAAATCTAAATCCAAATCTACCAGACAAACTCTTTTATCAGTATCCTTTGCCAATGATATTGCAAGATTGGTAGATACAAAAGTCTTACCTACTCCACCTTTGGTAGAAAATACTGTGATAACATGTCCTCTACCTGATCTTCTTCTTTGTTTTACTTGTGTATCCCTATGAATAGGTGCCTTTTCCTTAACCAGTTGAGCTGCTCTATAGATGGAATCTACTAGCTTAGAAGAGGTGAATGGTGATATGATAACATCTTTGGCCCCTGCAAAGATAGCCTTATACATGGTATCTTCTTTTAACTCATTTTCAATCATTATAATAGCTATATCAGGGAATTCATTTGATAAGGTTTCAGCCAATATATGCCTGTCAAGGTCCAAATTCATACCAATTAAGATGACATTAGGATAATTATCATTAATGAAGTAATTGGCTTCTTCAGCATTATCAGCCTCCCCAACAAGGTTAATATAATCTACCTTCGATAATGTCTCAGATACTAGTTCCCTATCACTGCTTTCTTTTTCAACTAATAGTACCTTTATCTTATCCACATGAATCACCTCTCTTTATATGTTTGGAAATTAACTGTACTGTAGTATTCTAAGTCGTTTATGTCAACATCTACTGGATTACGAAGTGTTAGATGAAACTGCCCATTAATGTTGGCAAAAGCTACTACTTCAGCCTGCTGAGGATTAACTAGTATTGTAATTGTTGCAGGTTGCTGAATTTCTTGAGGTGTTCCCTCAACTGCTGGAGCTTTTAGTCCTCCTAGTGCCAAAACTTCAATATTCTGTAGTTGTGTATAGGTGTAAGGGATTTCCTTTTCCTCTCCATTAGGTTGAACTACTTCAAAGTCATAGCTTACCAAAATATCTACCATGTCTCCAACCGAAATATAGTTTGCAACACCTGTTACTTCATTTACAGGTATGGTTATAGCCCTCATATTATCTGGAACTTGATAGGATAGTGTAGCTTTTATATCCTCTGTAGCTATTCTTCCAGCCAATATCTGCTCTCCATTGATAATCTCCGATCTACTTATACCACCCACTACTTCCTCCATTGATTTAATAGAGTCAGGATGAACTGCTTCTTCTGGGATAGAAGCTATAGTAACCATATCCTGGGTAATAGTTACGTGTTCAGGTATTGATTTTGCTGCAACTACAACTTCAACATAAGAGGTAGCAGCAGCTGCAGCTTCTTTAACTTCACTTAATGAATTGATATACCTGTTAAGAAAAAATACTGTAATGAGTCCCAGCAGAATACCAATTAATAGTATCCGTTTATTTACTTTCATATACTGCACCTCTTTCTAATATTATTTAGTCTCCAATATAGTCAGCATCTATTAATCTAAACCATTTTGCAGCATAGCCACCAGGATTTGGATTGCTTTGATTATTATTATTTATATCATCAATATTTACATTTACATAAGAATCGGTATATTTACCAATTATAGTTCCTTTATTTTCACTTCCATACTTTTGAGCTGAAGTAACTTTTTCATAAGTTACCTTGTCTAAAGCCTTGGTACTTCCATTACTACTATTGTCAACGACTATATCTTGAATCTCAAATATTGCGAAATATTTAATAGGTAAATCCAGTGGAGTTTTTACATCTATTTTTTGGATTGTTCCATTAGGATGATATTTAATTGTGACATTTTTAGTAACAAATTTATTATAATCAATAATAGGAATCAATCCAGACATAAACTGTCTTCTTGCAGCTATTTCTCCATCTTCACCTACATTAATGCTTAAAGCTTTTTCCATTCTTGTCTCTATTGCTCCAATTAATGATTGTTTGTTACCTGTTTCGCCTTCTAATTCGCCTCCAATGACAATCTCATTAACAATATCATTTGGTATTGTATAATTATTGGCTGCTAAAACATTTTTAATAATATTCATACCATTATCAAATTCTAAATATCCATAATTGTTATTTATTACCACACTTTCACCAACAACTTGTGCTTCAAGTTTGCCTGCTTTTAACACGGCACTACCGAGAGTAAAATCCTTATCGAATGAGAACAATGGCATTATACTACCTGACGAAAAATCTTTAATATAACCCCATGTAGCAACAGATCTAGCACCAACACTAGTATCATCTATTCCAAATATTTTAGCAAAGTAAGTCTCCTTAGTCTTGTTAACTGTTACCTCAATAACTTGCATACCATCTACTGTTTTTACGGTAGCTTCAACTTCTCCAGCATCAGCGCCATTTTGTTCAGCAATTTCTATTGCTATTTCCTTAGCCTTAGGGATGTTGGATCCGTTATTATCACTTAATTCACGAGCTCCAGCTAATGCTCCTGCATCGGCAGCTGTGGTCATCTCTCTTCTATCCAAATAAATAGAGCCTGCATCAACAGCTAGTGCTGTAAAACCTAATAAGACTACTAGAAGCAGAGCTACCATTGGAATTATTGCACCTTCTCTATTTCTAAATCCTATCTTTGTTAACATTTTCCCCACCTCTCTACTCGACCCTCATATATGCTTCTGCATCCATTGTTACAGGACCACTAATAAATAAGCCTACCAAAGGATTCATTGATCCTTCAACAATAACCTGTACCTTATTAACATTATAGGGCCCTCCTGAAATATAATTAAAATCAACATCAGTAATAGTTAATCCAGATAAATCAGCAGTTTCATTAACAGCAGTGGTAGCTATAGTTTCGTTCTTTAATATAGCAACAACTCTTGCCCCTTCTCTTGCAGCTGATGTAAGAGTTATCTTACCATTAAACAACCATCCAAATTCAGCAATTCCTACAACTATAATAATTAGTAATGGTAAGACCAGTGCAAATTCTATTAAACTCTGCCCTTTTTCATTATTTCTTAATCTTAATAATCGTGGCATAAAATCACCTCACAAAATATACAAGAACTGCTCCTAAACCTATGGCTACTCCATAGGGTATGTAGTGTTTCTCCCATATCAAATTTTGATCTAAAAAATAGTTGTTCATCTTTTTAAAGATATCATTCTTAAAAGTTAATTCTAAAATAAATAGTAAAGGTCTAAGTAAAATTCCAATTGCTCTTTTTAAGGTTATTACAAATTGCTTTTTGTAAATTAAATAAATTATGACCATTAAACCACCAATTAAGCCTGCATATATAGCTGTGTAAAGTGCAAATCTCCACCCCATTAATGCTCCTATTGCAGCCATCATTTTAACATCTCCACCACCCATTCCACCAAGAATAAATGGGATAAGAAAAATTCCTAATCCAACGAAAAATCCAAGCCCACTATACTTCAAACCTTCAAATCCTTGAAAAACTGTATATGTTAATAAACCCCAAAGTATTACTGGAAAAGTAATAAAATTGGGGATTTTCTTCTTAGTAATATCAAAATATATAGATAAAATTATTAATGCAAATAAAATGTAATCGTTTATAGTAATATTCATTTACATTCTCCTATTTAGGAAATTCTGAATCAATATAAATATAATAATCTAACACTCCCTTGCCAAATAATTTCAAAGCTGAAATTACAGCTACTATTACTAAAGAAATAATTAATGAATATTCAACTAATCCTTGACCTGATTCATTTCTTATTAACTCTATTATTCTCATTGTAGGCTCCTTAAAGTTAGTTTGCTGCTCCTTACGGAGCAGCATTATAGCATCTTACATACCCTTAAGATTTAAATTAAGATGTAGATTACAATCCCAATTCGTCGGCTATATCTTGAAATACGAGTAGTAAATTATCCCCTACAGTTATCAATGCTGCTATTGCTACTATTGAAACCAACGCAATAATCAAACCATATTCAACCATTCCTTGACCTTCTTCTTCTCTTACTAATCTTTTAATAAAGTTCAACATTTTTCTTTCCTCCTCTTTAATAAATGATTCCCCTTTTTACCATATGCCGAAATAAGACTTTGATGACAAATATTTTGGCAACTTTGTTGTGGTATATCGTTAAAGTGAAGTTGTAAAAATAAAACCGCAACATCATTGTCCCGGCCGGTTACGTCATTAGCTCCTTGTAGACAAGACGTCCATTTAAGTCTACATCTCCTAGCTTCCGATTTTTGCTATTTACTTGTACAATAAATACCCTGAAAACCTATACCATAATCACCAGTAACATCCATTCTGAAATATTTTGTCTTTTTTATCCCCCCTATATCAAGCTATTGTGTATCTTCTTTTCTTAACTTAAATATACCCCCGGTATATTGCATTTCTATTTCAGGAGAATTATATATCAGTTTTATTCCAATTATATTTCAATTACATATTTAATACTTTTATTTACTATTCAACAGCGCAAATTAGACCACATGCTACTCGTTTCCCCGAATTTCCTGCTGGCTGGGATCTATAATCATCTGGGTTTTCATGGACCAGCACAGATCTACCGATTACATCTTCTATTTTAAACTTATCTGTAAAGAACTCCATTTTTGCATAGCCATTATTTGAAAACAAAACTGGAAAATCACCTGCGTGGTTGCCGTGTGGCTGATTAGTTGGGTTATAGTGTCCACCTGCAGATTCAAATGGATTGCTTGCATCTGTTATTCTGCATACACCATAATCATGAATATGAAATCCAAAAGGTCCTACAGGTTGACTAGTACTAGTTGCTGGCTTATATAAAGGTAATCCAAAAAATTCTGCTTTAACCATGGTGGCTTCCTGTACATCATAAAAACTAACTATACCATTTATTTCAGGATATAAATGTCCACCCATCACTCTTGCCAGAGCATTGGGATACTTATTATTTAACATAAAAATTCCTCCTCATAGCCATGGTATGCCATAAGGAGGAATTTCGTGTTGGAGTATTATGCATAGATTTCTAGTTCATCTTCATTTAAAGTATCTACAAAGGCAGTCAATAAATGGCAATCTGCAGAGCAGGTTACTTGATAAAACCAATTCTTAACCCTTCTATTTATTTGTTCATCAGTACCAGATAAAGTAAATGGATATGCGATTATTAGTTTATTAGTTTCCCTTTCTCTTAAGCAGACTCTTTGTCCATTAAATCTACCCATAGCGCATCATCTCCCTTAATATGATGATACCCATTTTTCTATACAATAATTCTACATATTTTGCAAAATAATTTTTTCTGTAGTCCCATTTATCACTTCAAGTAAATCCTTAGGAGCTAATTCCACCTGAAAACCTATTTTACCTGCGCTAACTATTATGGTATCTAAGGTTTCACATGAGGAATCTATAACTGTCTTGTATTCCTTCTTCATGCCTACAGGCGAGCAGCCCCCTCTGATATATCCTGTTATTTTATTTATATCCTTTACATGGATCATTTCTACTGACTTGTCCCCTACTGATCTTGCGGCAGCTTTTAAGTCCAGCTCAGCTGCCACAGGAATTACAAAGACATAATAGTTTTTTGAATGACCTTGAGTTACCAAAGTTTTATAAACCTTTTCTACTGGTACACCTATCTTTTGGGCAACTGATATACCATCTATTTGTCCATCCTTATTTTCATAAGTATATACTCTATATTGAATCTTCTCTTTATCTAAAAGTCTCATTGCATTTGTTTTAACTGTAGCCATAATAAACACCTCCTAATTAATAATTAAGAATAAAAATTAAAAATTAATGACCAAATAATTTATAGTTTTCCTTCTCTCATAAATCTAGCATTAGTTCCATTGATAGAATAGAATTCTTCTGATGCTTTCTTACCTATCTTATCAGGATAATCAGATATACTATTAAGTATTTCATCTTCATCTATAGTTAAAATCTTTCCATCTTTATAAATAACCTTGCCATTAACTACAGATAGAGCTACCTCGTCTCCTCTTGCACTATAAACAAGATTTGGCACCATATTTCTCATTGGATTTGTATATACGGGTAACATAGAAGGTTTATTTAAATCTATTGCTATTAGGTCTGCACATTTACCCACTTCTAAAGAACCAACACTATCACCTATTCCTATAGCTCTTGCACCTTCAATAGTAGCCATTCTTAGCACTCTCCAAGCAGGCATAACTTCAGGATTTGAATATTTGATCTTATTGAATAATGCAGCTAGCTTCATTTCGTTAATTATATTATGACAATTGTTTCCTGGCGCTTGGTCAGAACCTAATGCTACATTCCCTCCTGCTTCTTGAAATGCATGGGAAGGTGGAACTATGCCGTCAATTATCCCTATAGAACCTGGACATAGTATCATAGAGGCTCCACTTTTAGCTACTACCTTTGCTTCCTCATCACTGGCATCAGTTAGATGTACTGCAATTAAATCCCCATCAAGGTATCCTATTTCTCGTAACCATTCAATTGGTCTTTTGCCATATCGTTTCATTACCTGATATGTCTCTCTGTCTCCTTGTTGAGTATGCATATGTATCTTTGTATTTCTAACTCTAGCAGCACTCTTAATCTTTAGTAGTAGTTCCTGACTTAAGAAATCAGGTCCTTGGGGTCCAAAGAGTACTTTTATTCTTCCATTATCCTTATTATGCCACTTGTCATAAAGGCTTAAATTATCCTCAAATGATTTTTTTCCTAGAGCTTCATCATATTCATATAGTTCACCTGGTTTGTATGTTTTCCACTTTGCTTCCCTTATCATAGTGGTTAGATTTCCTCTAGCTCCAACCTTATAGATAAAGTCAGCAACAGATTCCATATTTCTATCGAAATCACCAAGTGTAGTTGTACCTGCCTTTATTGCTTCGATAATTGCAAGCTTGCTTCCAGCCAAGTTGTCAGCATCAGTCATCACATTATTGAAAGGTTGCAATCCATACATCATCCAGTTATTAGTATCCTGAGCCAATCCTCTCATAATTGCCCAGCCTGTATGCATATGTGCATCTATAAGTCCTGGAAATATTGCATGATGATTCATTTCAATTAACTCTTCGGAAGTGTATTCAATTTCTATTACCTCTACTCTATCTATGGCAATTATCTTCCCAGCATCAATAGCTACAGCACAATTCTCCCTGTACCCGACCCCGTCACCTTCCATGGTATATATGTGTGGTGCTTTTATTATCATATCAATTTTCTTCATTATGTCACTCCTAAATATTTGATCTTGCACTGGCTAATTCAAATCCTAATATCCCATTTCTTCATCGACTAAATAGAGAATTATCTCAGTTCCATTTGGTTTTTTATGAAATATTGACTCTACTTTACAAATTCTTTGAGGACTGCTACAATCGCTGCATTTACCTGTAATAGTACAAGGTGTATCGATCTTCATTCTCATAGCATTTTTTGGTGCTGCAGTATTCCTAATTCTTTCCCTTGCTTCCTCATAATTCTTTGTAATTTTATTTTTCCCAATAACTAAGATTACCCTTTTATGTCCAAATATCATAGATGATATTCTATTTCCTGAGCCATCCATATTTACTATTAGGCCATCTTCAGTTATGGCATTTACACTGGATAAGTAAACATCTGCATTTTTTGCACTTTCAAGAGTTGCAGCCCTATCAGTTGATTTCCAATGCCAGAATACTTTATTCCCTCTCTCTTCTAGTTTCTCATATAAACCTAGTTCAAGTAGAGTCATGGAACCACCAAATCCAACAATATCCTCTTTACTAATATCATTAAATAACTCTTCAAGGACAAATTCTGATTTATCTATTTTTCTTACTATGTAGCCGTTCTTTTCTAATATACTAATCATATCCTTCATAAAATCACTCCCTCGTAATGTTAGGTATTGTCAAAAATTATAGTATTAAATCTCTGACAACTCTGATTTTTAAACATC
>CAZHLF010000058.1:7045-11182 GCA_964532845.1 uncultured Tissierella sp. | reverse complement strand
ATGTCTACATCCAATTTCCAGAAATCATCAAGAGTGATCATCTTAGCCTTAGGATAGTTCACCAAATTTCTATGTTCTTTCATGTACTTGGAAAGATCTTCGAAATCTAAACCATCTTCGTTATATACTGCATATGTTCCAACTTCTCTAGCCCATTCGCCAAGAGCTACTATTTTAGCTCCTTGACCTTGGACGTTTTTGACTGTAAAGCTTCCCACATTTCCAAAGCCCTGTATTGCAACTCTTGCACCATTTAACTCCACACCATATTTCTTAGCGAACTCTCTTGCAACTACTGCTACACCAAAGCCTGTAGCTTCATTTCTGCCCTTGGAGCCACCCCATTCTACTGGTTTTCCTGTAATAGTTCCCAATGAGAATTTTCCTGCTAGCTTAATATATTCATCCATCATCCAGGCCATTATCTGTCCATTTGTATTTACATCTGGAGCTGGTACATCTATTTGATCTCCTAAATATTTATATAATCCTTGAATATAGCCTCTTGATAATCTTTCTAATTCACCTTTAGATAAGGATTGTGGATCTACTGTTATTCCACCTTTTCCTCCACCATAAGGAATCCCTGTAACACAACATTTAAAGGTCATCCAAATGGAAAGAGCCTTTACCTCATCCATATTTACTCCAGGATGAAACCTGATTCCACCTTTTCCCGGTCCTACTGCATCATTATGAAGGGATCTGTATCCTTTAAATATCTTTATACTTCCATCATCCATCTTCACAGGTATGGATATTTCTATGACTCTTTGCGGTTCTTTAAGTAGTTCATAAACAGCTGGTTCTAAGCCAAGTGCATCACATGCCTTTTTAATTTGAAGCTGTGCATTTTCCAATGGATTTAATACTTCATTTGACATATTATAAACCCCCTTGTTTTGTAAACGTTTACCATTCTAAAAATATATTAGCATACCTAAAATTGCTGGTCAACAGCATAAGGTATGCTAATACTTCATTGATTAATTATCTTTTGCATTTAACATATATGAAAGAATTTGAATGCTTTCATTTAGTCTAACATTTTCTACAATAACATCTGCCGGAACAACTAAGTCAGTTGGTGCAAAATTCCATATTCCTTTAATTCCAGCTCTTACTAATCTATCTGCTATAGGTTGAGCTCCTTCTTTAGGAACTGTAATAATTCCAATTTCCACGTTATTTTCTTTAATGAATTCCTCTAACTTATCTATATCTCTAACCTCGATGTCTCTGATTTTCATACCAATCATCTTGGGATTTCTATCAAACAAAGAAATAACTTTAAAGCCAGCATCTTCTATACCTTTATAATTAGCAATGGCTTGGCCTAGATTGCCAGTTCCAGTAATTACTGCATGATATTTATTTTCCAATCCTAAAATTTTACCTAATTCACGATGTAAGTCCTCTACGTTATAACCATAACCCTGTTGACCAAAGCCACCGAAATTATTTAAATCTTGCCTAATCTGGGAAGCAGTAAATCCGGTTAGGTTACTTAACTCCTGCGAGGAGATTCTATTTATTCCTTTATTTAGAAGATCTGATAAATATCTATGATACTTAGGTAATCTTCTAATTACTGTTATAGATACCTTTGTCTCCTTGCCCATCCATTTCCACCTCCAATTCGTTGTGTTTGGATTTAATTATACCACCTTGTTTTTTTTATGTCAATTTCTTATCAAGTATAATATTAATATTATTGCTCATATTAATAACAATATGACATACAAATACCCTATAAAAAAAGGAGCCTATTATGGCCAGTCGTGAACAATTCAGAAAAATAGCAATCTATTGTGATAAATATTCTAGCGAGAGACAAGGTAATGGTGTATTAACAAGTGGGGATGTTGAACAAAAAGAAAGCTGCTTAAACTGCAAACATTTCCAGCATCGTAGATGTGAATTAGATTTAATCGATAAAGTCCTGTCATCCTTGTCTATGGATACTGAACTAAAGTCTTAATTCTCCATGCTTTAAATGGAGGATTTTTTCTGCTACAATATAAGAATAGCTTCTAAAAAATAGTTATAGGAAGCTATTCTTGTTACTCATTGACGAAAAGTTCATTGAATAAAGATTTAAGTAGTAGAACTTTCCTATTCGTAATAAGAAATAGCTTATAATAAATAGTTTTAGGAAGCTATTCTTGTTACTCATTGACGAAAAGTTCCTTTAAATAAAAGATAAAAAAGTAGAACTTTCCTATTCGTAATAAAGATGATTAAAACTAGGAGGGTATTATGCCAATTCTTTCATGCAGCAATTTAATCAAATCATATATTGTAGATACCATCTTGGATGGTATTAGTTTTAATGTAGAAGAAGGAGACAAAATAGGAGTATTAGGTCTTAATGGTGCTGGGAAGACTACTCTTTTTAATATATTATCTGGTGAAGTGGATAAGGATTCAGGAGATATTTATGTACAAAAAGATTTAAAGATAGGATATTTAAAGCAGCATGTTCGTATTGAAAGTACAAAAACAATATTCCAAGAGTGTCTGGAGACTTTCAATGAAATAATCCTAATGGAAAATTACTTAAGAGAACTTGAAGAAAGAATATCCCAAATGGCAACTAAAGGAGAATCCCAGGAGCTTCATGACATAATGGCTGAATATGGGCACCTTTCAGAGGAGTTTTCAAACCGTAATGGATATGGTTATAAGTCAGAAATTAAGGGTGTTTTAAAGGGCTTAGGGTTTGATGAAGATGATTTAGAAAAGAATATTCAAATACTTAGTGGTGGACAAAAGGCCAGGGTTTATTTAGCCAAGCTTCTTCTAAGTAAACCTAAATTACTTTTATTGGATGAGCCTACTAACCATCTTGACATCGATGCTATATCATGGTTGGAAAAATTTCTTAGAGATTATAAAGGCTCTGCTCTTATTATTTCTCATGACAGATATTTTTTAGATAATGTAGCAAATAGAATATTCTATATGGAGAATACAAAGCTTTATGTATATAACACAAACTACTCGCGTTTTATGATTCAGAGAAAAATAGATCTTGATCTACTAAAAAAGCAATATGATGATCAGCAAAAGGAAATCAGAAGACAAGAAGAGATTATTACAAGATTTATGAATTATGGAGGAGCAAGATACATCAAACAAGCTCAATCCAGACAAAAGCTACTTGATAAAATGAAGGTTATCGACAAGCAAAAGGAATCAAAGAAAACTAGAATTAAGTTCCAACCAGCTATAAAATCAGGTAATGATGTACTTAGAGTAGAAAACATCTCTAAATCCTATGGTAATTTGGAGCTTTTAAAGGACATTAACTTTAACATCTACAAAGGAGAAAGAGTAGGTCTTATAGGTGCTAATGGAATTGGAAAAACTACTCTTTTTAAAATCATACTCCATCAAATTGAAAAAGACAGTGGCCATATAAATCTTGGTACTCATGTTTACCCTGGATATTTTGACCAGGAGATGGACAGGCTTAATCTAGATAAAACTATAATTGATGAAATATGGGATGAAAATCCTAGCCTGGACCATTATGATATTAGGACGGTACTTAGCCAGTTTCTCTTCGTTGGTGATGATATATTTAAGGAAATAAAGGACTTAAGTGGTGGTGAAAAGGGAAGACTTGCTCTATTAAAACTTATGCTCTCTAAATCCAACTTTTTATTGATGGACGAGCCTACAAATCATCTGGATATAGATTCCAAAGAAGTTTTAGAGGATGCTCTCTTAGACTATGAAGGTACAGTATTTGTAATATCTCATGATAGATATTTTTTAAATCGTATAACAAATAAAATCCTTGAGTTAACCGGGGATGGAATTAAGGAATACATGGGTAATTATGATTATTATCTAGAAAAGAAAAATGAAGTTTTCTATGAGGAAGAGGAAGAAGAAGGAAAAACAAAAACTCAGATCAAGCTTGAGAAGAAAAAAGAAAGAGAAGCTCAGCTTGTGGATAAAAATAGACGTAAATTAATTTTAGATTTGGAAAAGAATATCTCCTTGTTGGAAGCAGAGAAGGAAGAAGTCGACAACAATCTCTCTAATCCGGATATTTATAAGGATCTTGAGAAGGTTGTAGAATTATCCAAGAAAAGAGAACAAATTGAAGAAGAATTAAACCTTCTT
>CAZHLF010000058.1:0-7035 GCA_964532845.1 uncultured Tissierella sp. | reverse complement strand
ATAATTGGCTTGATTACACTGATTCTTAAAATCCACAGATAATCAACATGTTATCCACATTGTCCACAGGTTATCCCCAAGTTATATGCTTATTCTTTACAGTTTCCTATAGATTTCCCACATTATCCACAGTTATCAATAAAAATTTATTTTTAAACTGTGGATAATAATGGGGGATTTTGTGAATAAAATATATTATTTTAAATCTAAATTTGGCATGACGTTCATACCCAAATCTGATACCTTACCACTTTTATAATTAAAATAGCCTGCTGAGCCAATCATAGCTGCATTATCTGTACAAAGTACTCTTGAAGGGTAGAAAATCTCCACGCCTTCTTTCTTACCTCTTTCTTCAAGGCTTGCTCTTAAGCCTTCATTGGCTGCAACACCGCCCGCTATAACTAACTTATTTGAGTTTCTTTCCTTAGCTAGTCTAAAGGACTTATCCACAAGTACATCCAATACAGCAGCCTGGAAGCTTGCTGCCAGATCCTCAATAACTATCTCTTCATTTCTTTGTTTGGCTTGATTTAGATGATTTAAAACCGCTGTTTTTAATCCACTAAAACTAAAGTCATAGGTACGTTCATCTATGATTACCCTTGGAAAGTGAATTGCATCTTTATTTCCTATCTTGGCTAATCTATCAATTTGTGGTCCTCCTGGATAAGGGAGTCCTATGGCTCTTGCCACTTTGTCAAAGGCTTCTCCAGCTGCGTCATCTCTGGTTCTTCCTACCAATTCATAATCCACATAATCATTTACATGTATTAAATAGGTATGTCCACCTGAAACAATTAAACATGTAAAGGGAGGTTTAAGGTCCTTATGCTGGATATAATTTGCACAAATATGCCCTTCTATATGGTTAACCCCTATTATTGGAATATCTAATCCATAAGCCAATGCCTTTGCTGTTGATAAGCCTACTAAAAGAGCTCCCACAAGTCCTGGTCCTTGAGTTACTGCTATTAAATCAATATCAGAGAAACCCATCCCTGCTGTATCCAATGCTTCCTGCAATATATTGTTGATGCTTTCTATATGCTTTCTTGAAGCTATTTCAGGAACAACTCCTCCAAATTTCTTATGAATATCTATTTGTGAAGAGATAATATTTGACAATACCTCTCTTCCATCCTTTAAAACCGCAACTGAAGTTTCATCACAGGATGTCTCTATAGCTAATATGTTCATACTGCCACCTCTAATTTTCAATAGTTTTCCACATTATTACTGCATCCTCATGGTCATCTGCATAATAATTAGGTCTTATCCCACAATCTAAAAATCCAAATTTCTTATAAAGCTTTTGTGCAGCTTCATTGGATTGTCTAACCTCTAAAGTCATGTTGTGGATTTTGTTCTTTTTACAAAAATCTATTAATCCCATCAAAAGATATTTTCCAATACCTTCACGTCTCCAGTCTTTTCTTACAGCTATGTTAGTAATATGACCTTCATCAATTATAAGCCATATTCCTGCATAACCAACTACTTTTGAATCAACTTCAGCAACAATATACTTTGCCAACATATTCTCTGTAATTTCTTGTTTAAATGCATTTCTGGACCATGGTGTGGAAAATGCTTCATGTTCAATTTCCATGATATCGTTTAGATCATCTATTTCCATTTCTCTTAAAATAACATCCATGCTATTTCCCTCTTTCATTTAATTCACGCTGAGCCTGAGTTTCCAATAGATAATCTGGAGCTAAAGTAAAGAAATTATCCCTCTGTCCATTTAAATATTTCATTCTTGCTAACTCGCATAAGCTTGATGCTCTACACATGGTCTGACCAACAGTAGCAAATTTTATCTTTTCTCTTAATCCGTCTATAAGAATCTCTTTAAAAGCAATGCTTCCATCTCCATTTACAACTACTTCATCATAATCTTTTAGTTTTTCAATAAGTGAGCTTACTTCCAGGATACAAGGCTCCATAATAGCCACCAATTTTCCATCCTCCCAGGTATAAATTGCAGTATAAACTCTCTCACGTCTTGCATCTATCATTGGAACCACTATCTTATTATATGGAAGATTAAATGCTAATGACTCTAATGTAGAAATCCCGACTAATGGACTATTTGTTATATGGGCAAAGGCCTTAATAGTTGCAGCACCTATTCTAAGCCCTGTAAAGGATCCAGGTCCTGTTGTAACTGCGAATAGGTCTATATCCTTTACCTTTAAATTCAACCCTTCCATAAGCTCATTTACCATAGGTACTAACTTTTCGGAATGACTCATATCCTGACTCAAGGAATATTCCCCTATTAATTTATCGTCATCTAAGACAGCACATGTAGTCATAAGGGTAGATGTATCCAATCCCAAAACTCTCATCTAATTCAACTCCTTAAGTAATTCATCAAATCTAATCCCAAACCCAGAGATTTTTATAATTCTTATCTCTTCATCACTGCCATTTTCTATATCTACTACAATTCTTTCTTTTGGAAGCATTCTTTTTATTTTATCCGCCCATTCAATTATGCATACTCCGTTACCATAAAAATATTCATCAAATCCCAAATCAAATAGTTCATCTACATTTTCCAATCTATATACATCAAAATGATAAACCGGTAGCCTTCCACTATATTGATTTATAAGGGAAAAAGTAGGACTAGTGATATACTCCTCTACACCTAAACCAATACCTATGGATTTAGTCATGGTAGTTTTCCCTGCTCCAAGTTCTCCATTAAGACAAAGAATATCACCTTTTTGTAGAAATTTACCTAGCTTTAATCCGAATTTTTCAGTTTCCTCTAAACTCTTCAATATTATTTCCATTAATTTCATCCTTTTTCATAAACAATTACTATATACTTCTCCTCATTATACCAAATGATTAAAAATTTCACTATATTAATTTAAGTATCCAGTTCTCCAATTCTCATGGCAAAGTATTAGATTAGTATTGCCTTAATATAAAAGTTTTAGAAAAACACCAGTAACAAAATTAGTTCATTAGAGAAAATCTTACAAAAAAACGAGTGGAAATTAGAGTTCCACTCGTTTTTTGTGTTGTTTAAAAATATTTATTTATGAAGAATTGGTGATACCCTTTTATATATTAATATTGTTAAAGCCGATAATACAATTCCCTTAAGGATATTAAACGGCACTATGGCATATATAACCATTGCTTTCATATCTACTATTTTACTGTTTATTTGTGTACCCATACTTACTAAGTCCTCAATCTTCATTCCAAATAACTTTGCATAGAATGGGAACATTACATAGTAATTAGCTATTGATATAACTACTGTCATTACTATAGTTCCTACAGCAAGACCAATAATAGCACTCTTAAATGTCTTGCTTTTATAGTATATAAACCCTGCTGAATAAACAAATGCTGCTCCTACAACGAAGTTTGCCAACTCTCCTACTCCACCTGTAGTTGAACCTTCTATCAAAAGGTTTAATAGATTTTTTAATAATTCAATTATTACACCAGCCATAGGTCCTATAGCAAATGCACCAATTAGTGCTGGTAAATCTGAAATATCCAGTTTCATAAAAGGTGGCGCCAGCCAAACTAATGCAAACTCGAAGAACATCAGTATAAAAGCTATAACTGATAATACTGAAATCTTAACCATTACTCTTGTGTTCCATGATTCTCTGTTTAATGTGTACATAAAATCCCTCCATTTTTTGTTGCTTCAGGGATATTAACATTATGTCCCAAAAATAATTAGACCCCAAAGAATATCTTCTTTGGGGTTTAGAAATAGGCATAATGTCTATAATATCTTCTCCCATCCAGACTTTACTGTCGGCCTTGGAATCTAACCAAGTCAACCTTTCGGCTCGCGGGCTTTACCGCCGGTGAGGAATTGCACCTCCCCCTGAAGATTTATTACACTTATATTATATGACTAGTATATATATATGTCAACATCTTTTAAATTGACAATTGACAGTGGACAATTGACAATTGTTAATGTCAGACTTTCGGGTCTAAGCCTAAGATTCCCTGGTATACTCAGAATGCCTGGATATCAAAGGTAGCCCCTATTTTTGTTATTTACTATTAGTATTTATTGATTGATAATTGATAATTATTAATTCTTAAATCTTAATTTTTAATTGTTAATTGTCAATCGTCAATCGTCAATCGTCAATTGTCAATTGTCAATTGTCTATTAACTTACAGTCCCTTTACCATCATAACCTGGACAGTTGAATAGTTTACAATTACCTTCATATATCCGTTGAAAAGCTTATTTACCTCATCATCTCCAGTGTCAACCAGTAATGGTTTATCTCCCAGAGACATTAATTTTGCTTTCGGAGCAATGATAATTATATTTTCCTTACCAACTCTCTTTATAACTTCTCCACTTAGCTGCTGATTTCCTCTACCAAAGATGTAACCTTGACCACCTATTACTGTAACTACTATTTTCGCTTTATTCTCGCCAATTATATCCAGTATTTCCTTCTCACTTAAATCAGAGCCAATAAGCTTATT
This sequence comes from uncultured Tissierella sp., assembly GCA_964532845.1. Classification (GTDB taxonomy): domain Bacteria; phylum Bacillota; class Clostridia; order Tissierellales; family Tissierellaceae; genus Tissierella_B. The sequence goes on along the minus strand of CAZHLF010000058.1, from coordinate 2,532 downwards.
GTTCTTTACAATATCTATCCCTAATAAGGTATTTGGAAGTCCTAATTCTTCCATTATAGGTCTTATAGTAGTTCCAGAACCAATTATAAAATAGGTATCAGGATTATCTTCTATCTCTTCAATAATTTTGTCTGCTATACCCTGAAGGGATTCCTCTTCTGAAGCAATTCCACCAGACTTTTGGTTTTGTACAAGGTCTTCCACAAAAGGAATTCTCATATAGCCATAAAGCTTTGCAGTAACTACACCACCTCTAAAAGCATCCTCATCTATATCCATAACCTCTGCATCTTTTGTCTGGATGCTATTATCTGTCATATATCTATAAGCAATTTCTCCAGCACTCTTTGGATGATTTGCATAAACTGCAGAATGAATTTTAACTCCCGCAGGAATTCCAATAACAGGAATCTTATCTCCTACAGAATTATAAATATTTCTAGCAGTACCATCTCCACCAGCAAACAACAATAAATCTACTCCATTTTGGAGCATATCCTTTGCTGCCTTTTCTGTATCTTCAGAACCAGTAATAGTCTTCTCTTCCCCCAGGACTACAGGTTCAAATCCAACCTCTCTCGCTTCATTTTCTCCCATTTTCCCAGGATAGGTGAATATCTGTAAGTTATCCTTTAGAGGTAAAAGGATTTTAAGAGCAGATATTGCTTTAATAGGTGATTCTTCCTTTGCTCCTAACCTCCTGGCCTTCTCCAATATTTCAGGGCCATCAGTACCCTTTAAACCAACCTTTCCACCCATACCTGCAATAGGGTTTATAATTAGCCCTAATCTCATATGAGCACCTCATTTCTATAGTATTATTACCTTCTATCTATAGGTACCCACAACTACATATTTTCATCAATAAAAATAGGTAATGATATAATTACACTTGTACCAACATTCTCTTTACTTTTTAAGGATAATGAACCACCTAGTCTTTCAATACAATTTTTAACAATTTTTAAACCTAGCCCAGTACCTTTTGCTTTTGTTGTAAATTTAGAATCGAAAATCCTATTTAAATTTTCATTTGGTATTCCAATTCCAGTATCTGAAATCTCTAGGTTTACAAAGGACCCATCATCGTTATCAGTTAATTTTATTGTAAATGTTCCCCCGCTATCCTCCATTGCATCTAATGCATTCATCATGATATTTAATATAGACTGTTTCAGTTCATGCTCATCGCACATTACAGTTGCATTTGAAGAAATTCTTAAATCCAGAATTATTCCAAATCCGGTTGCATTAGTTCTATTTAATCTAAATTTTATCATTTCCAATGCTTTATTAACAATTGATACCATATTATAAGGTTTATCCTGGCTATGACTATTACCTGATGTATAGTTATAATATTTATCTAAGGTATCCCTAAATTCAAATGTCGCACTATTAATATGGGAAAGATCATCTCTTACTTCATTGGACTGTGTTTTTACCATAGAAAGTTGAGCTAACCCTGAAATTGTAGCAAGTATATTTTTAAAATCATGAAATATTTGATCGGATAACTCAACCATAACTTTATAATTCTCTATCGCAGTCATATCCATCATTTCTTGTTCGGATGACTTATTCACAAGCACATAACACCCTATTTTAACTGCTTCATGCTAAGTGATATTCTGCTCCTAGGAATGTCTACATCTATTATTCTAACTTTAACTATATCTCCTACTTTCACTACTTCCTTTGGATGCTTTATAAATTTATCTGACAAATGGGATATATGAACAAGACCGTCCTCTTTTACACCAATATCTACGAATGCACCAAAATCAACTACATTTCTAACAGTCCCGTCCAGTACCATATCAGGTTTTAAATCCTCAATCTTTAATATATCTTGTCTAAGAATCGGTTTAAGATTTTCATCTCTTGGATCTCTACCAGGTTTTTCAAGCTCCATTATTATGTCTTTAAGTGTAGGAACACCTATGGACAAATTCTTAGATAATTCATCAATTCTTCCATTCTTATAGTCTAATTCTAAAATCTTTTGTGCTACTTCATAGGACTCTGGATGGACTCCTGTATTATCCAAAGGATTATCCCCATCAGGAATTCTTAAAAATCCCGCACATTGTTCAAAGGTTTTAGGTCCAAGGCCTTTTACCTTTAACATCTCCTTTCTTGAATTAAATTTTCCAACTTCCTCTCTGTGACTAACTATATTATTGGCAACTTTAGTTGAAATTCCTGCTACATATTTTAGCAGTGAAGGACTTGCAGTATTTAAGTCTACACCTACACTGTTAACACAATCTTCAACTACACCCTTTAAGGCATCATCAAGCTTGCCTTGATTCAAGTCGTGCTGATATTGTCCTACTCCAATATGTCTCGGCTCAATTTTTACCAATTCAGCTAAAGGGTCCTGCAATCTTCGTCCAATGGATATAGCGCCTCTAATTGTTACATCTAAATCAGGAAACTCATTTATTCCAACTTCAGATGCAGAATATATTGATGCCCCTGCTTCACTAACTATTATATAAGAAATATCGTCATTTAATTCCTTTAATA
>CAZHLF010000057.1:2461-11195 GCA_964532845.1 uncultured Tissierella sp. | reverse complement strand
ATTTCAAGTGGTATAGGTGTTGATGATATTGTATTTAAATGAATATACTTCTAAATGCTTCCTCCAGATTAACCACCTGGAGATTTTCTTTTTTAATATACTTAAATAGCTCAGTGATAAAACTTCTAATACCTAGGCCTTTATAGCTTAGGTGGTTTAACTCAGCAAAGGTAAGATTGTTCCAGGCATTGTAAGTTATATTATCCTTTATCTTTCTCATATAAGTATAGGTTGGTGAATTTAAAGCTAAATGCATAGGATGTAAATTGAATACATACAATCCAGGTCTACTAAAAAAATTTCTTTTCATCTCTTTAAAAAGGAGGTTATTTTTGTGAAGCAAATAGGCCCCATCTTCAAAATAAATTGGAAATCTAATTAGTCCTGACCTATGATAGAAGGGTTCAACCAAGTCCATCTTTGTACATAGATTTGAATCATATTTAAAGCCTCTTTGGACCATTTTATCTGTAATATCGTTATTATCAAAGTATTTATGTACTCTAAAGCAGTCTGCTTCTGGTAGAATCTTAATTAAGTAATCCAAAACGTCATCTATGTTTTTACCCTGGGTACTATTCTTTAAAAAATTCGGGTGAATTCCTGCATGAATTTCCCCCTTTCTTATTTTATCAGACATTATCTTACTAGGGTGAGTTAAAAAATATGTTGAGCTTAGTCCATAGTCCTCTAAAAGGGACAATGAATTTTTTAGGCAATCCTCACTAGCCCAATCTAGGTCTAGAGTAATGCAGATTATTATATCATTTTTCCATAGGGATTTATTTATCATATAATCTACCTCCTATGGTTATATACTTACAATATCCAGATTTTATTACAAAAAAGAAAAAAGGCTAGAAATTCTAGCCTTAAATATCCAATTTAATTTTTAATTTTTCCAACATATCTTTTGTCATTGAATCCAAATCATATTTAGGATTCCAGCCCCATTCTTCTCTGGCTGCTGTATCATCCAATGAATTTGGCCAGGAATCTGCTATGGATTGTCTAACTGGGTCTACATCATATTCTATTTGGAAATCAGGTATAAACTTTCTTATGGATTCTGCTAATTCCTCAGGTTCGAAACTCATAGCTGAAATATTAAAGGCATTTCTATGAATTAACTTACTTGAATCAGCTTCCATAAGGTTTACAATTGAATCCAATGCATCAGGCATATACATCATATCCATTTTAGTTCCAGCTTTAATAAAGGATGTGTATTTATGATTTTTCAACGCATCATAGTAAATATGAACAGCATAATCTGTTGTTCCTCCTCCTGGAAGTGTTGCATAGGATATAAGTCCTGGGAATCTTACACCTCTTGTATCTAGACCGAATTTCAGATGATAATAATCACATAAAAGCTCTCCTGCTACCTTTGTTACTCCGTACATAGTAGTAGGTCTTTGTATTGTATCCTGTGGGGTTTTATCAGGTGGTGTACTAGGTCCAAATGCTGCTATAGAACTAGGTGTAAATATTTGCAGCTTTTTTTCTCTACCTAATTCCAAAACATTATATAATCCATTCATATTAATATTCCAGCAAGCAGCCGGGTCCTTCTCTCCCACTGCCGAAAGAACTGCAGCTAAGTTGATAATTGTATTTACTTTATATTTATCTACAACTTCAGCCATATGCTTTGCTTCATTAATGTCAACGATTTCAAAAGGTCCTGATTTGATTAGAGCCTCATGCTCATCCTTAAAACGTCTATTACTAGCAATAACGTTTTCTACTCCATAGATATCTCTTAGTCTAACAATAAGTTCCGAACCTATTTGACCTAATGCTCCAGTTACCAATATCTTCCTCATTAAGTAGCACCTCCGTTAAATTTATATCTCTTTTTTATTATAACATATGGAAAATAAAAAAGAATATAAATCAAGAAAAAAATGGGGTGATTTAGCTATTTCCATAACTAAATCATCCCATTACATTACCTTGTCTAAAAATTCCTTTGCCCTGGCTGATTTAGGACTTGAGAAGAATTCCTCAGGTGTTGCATCTTCTATTAGTCTTCCTTCATCTAAGAAGCATATTCTATCAGCAACTTCCCTTGCAAATCCCATTTCATGAGTTACTAATACCATGGTTATTCCCGTGCCTGCAAGTGACTTGATTACATTTAATACTTCCTTAACCATTTCTGGGTCCAATGCACTAGTTGGCTCATCAAATAATATTACTTCTGGATCCATCCCTAAAGCTCTTGCAATAGCCACCCTTTGCTTTTGTCCACCTGAAAGAGTTGCCGGATATACATTTGCTTTATCGGATAACCCTACCATCTTTAATAGCTTTAATGCCTTTTCTTCAGCTTCTACTTTACTCATTTTTTTAACTTTCATTGGTGCATATGTCATATTTTTTAATACGGTCATATGCGGAAAAAGATTGAAATGCTGAAATACCATACCTACCTTTTGTCTCAATGCCATTATATCTGTTTTTGAATCTAGAATATCTATATCATTAATAAAAATCTTACCCTTTGAAGGTTGCTCCAATAGATTTATACATCTTAAAAGTGTTGATTTTCCGCTCCCTGATGGCCCTATAATAGCAACTACTTCACCCTTATTAATATCTAAAGAAATATCCTTTAGTACTTCCAAACTCTTAAAACTTTTTGAAACATTTCTAACGCTTATCACTTCTGTTGACCCTCCCTTCTAACCATGAACCAAATAGGGTCAATGCCATAACTAAAAGGTAATAATATATAGAAATTACGGCATATGGTTCAAATGCTTTGTAGGTATCTGAAACTATCATTTGTCCTGCTCTCAATAGTTCAACTACTCCTATTGTTGAAATCAACGTTGTATTCTTCAATAATCCTATAAATTCATTCACCAAGCTAGGTAAGACACTTTTTATAGCTTGTGGGAAAATAATATCCTTAATTGTACTTCCATAGGGTATTCCTAGTGCCATTGCTGCTTCTCTCTGTCCAATATCTACAGCTTTTATTCCGCCTCTAAGACTTTCAGAAATATATGCAGCAGAGTTAAATGCAAAGGTGATACTTCCCAGCTGGAAATTATTTAACTCCTTTAGAGCTGGAAATATTGCAGGCAGTCCAAAATAAACCATAAACACTTGAACTAACAAGGGTACTCCCCTAAATATGGATGTATAAAAAGCACCTATGCCCTGTAAAACTTTATATTTAGAAAGCTTCATCAGAGATAATGGTATGGATATAATAATCCCGAGAATTAAAGAAGCAGCTGTAACCTGAATAGTTACTAAAGTTGCCCGATATAAATAGGGTATATATTTTGTCATCATGGAAAAATCTAGCTGCATAACTTTCACCTCTTAACTAAATTCAAGCTGTAAGATTAGCCTTATGACACGTCTTACAGCTTGTATTATTTATAATATTAATCTATATAATCTGCACCTAACCATTTTATAATTAGGTCATTTAAAGTACCTTCTTCATTCATTTTTGCTATTTGAGAATTAAACACGGAAACTAATTCGCTTCCTTTTGGAAATGCCATATTATAGGTATCTAAAGGTATACCAACATCATCAGTATTCATTATAAAGAATGATAGACCTTCATTTTCCTCTGTAACCTTTTTACTTGCAGTTCCACCAGTAATCGCAGCATCTACACGACCCATAATTAGCTCTTGAGTTACAGCTGCTTGGCCATCAAACGTTACAAGCTCTGCACCTTCAATTGATTTGATTATGTTTTCGTAGTTGGTTCCTGCACTACATGCAACCTTTTTTCCTTTTAAGTCTTCGATTGACTTTACTTGTGAATCTTTAGGAATTATAACCCCTACTTTTGCTGTAGCATATTTCTCAGAGAAATCTACACTTTTAGCACGTTCATCAGTATAACTCATACCTGAAATAACAAAATCAGCTTGATTTGCTTGAAGTGAGCCTATAAGACTTGCAAATGGCATATTCATTATTTCATAAGTAAAACCAAGATCTTTGGACATTTGATCTAAAATATCGATGTCAAGTCCCTCATAAACCTCTTTACCACTAGCATCTATAGTTACAGTTTCAAAATACTTATAATTTGCACTCATTGCAACTTTAAGATGCTTTCCTGCTAAAGGTAATGCATCTGTTGCAGGTGCTTCATTTGAAGGTTGTTCTGCTGCTGGTTGTTCTGCTACTGGCGTTTCCGGTACTTCCTTATTTGAACTACATCCTGCCAATACTACCAAACTAAGTGTTAATACCATTACCATCATTATTATTTTTTTCATTTTGCTCCTCCTATAAATTTAAATTAGTTTTCATTAATTAAGAAGAGCAACGCCTTATACTATCGGAAATCTTATCCGCTTTACTGGATGCTGATTTCCATATACTCTTGTAAGTTTTAATGATATGCAAGATTAAGACCTCCTTATTTAATATTTCTATAAAATTAATTAAAACTTATTATATTATTTAGCCCACTATATTGCAACAGTTTTTTTGAATTTTTAAATATTATTTAAAGCATCTCTTTCTTATTTCCTTTTTTTAGGATGTTTTCATAGTCTATATAGGAATAAATATCTTCATCAATTACAGATGAAAATTTTGATAACTCTTCCAATGAAAGTTCTTCAATAGACTTTTCCACATCCTCTGCACATATTACAATTTGACCAACAATAGAATGAGCTTCTCTGAATGCAACGCCCTTCTTAACCAAATAATCTGCTACTTCAGTAGCATTTAGAAAACCTTTCTTAACCGCTTTTTTCATATTGTCCGGTTTTGCTTTAAGAGTTGAAATCATCTTTTCCATAATATTAATACAATTGATTGTAGTTATTAAACTATCATAAAAGCTTTCCTTATCTTCCTGCATATCCTTGTTATAGGCTAGGGGAAGTCCCTTCATAACTGTTAATAAAGTAAGAAGATTTCCATAAACTCTTCCTGCTTTTCCTCTAACCAATTCCGCAGCATCTGGATTTTTCTTCTGTGGCATAATGGATGACCCAGTAGTGTATTTATCATCAAGAGTAATAAAACCAAATTCTTGACTTGTCCATAGGCATAGTTCTTCAGCTAAACGAGAAAGGTGCATCATTATAAGAGAAAAATCAGACATAGCCTCCAGAACAAAATCCCTATCTGATACACCGTCTATAAAATTACTATAAACTCTTTCAAAGCCTAATAAAGATGCTGTATATTCTCTGTCTATATCATGTGTGGTACCAGCTAAAGCTCCACAGCCTAAGGGGGATTCTATCATGGAATTGTATGAATCATTAAGTCTTCTTCTGTCTCTTGAAAGCATATCATGATAAGCCATTAAGTAATGTTTAAATGTGACTACTTGTGCTCTTTGAAGGTGAGTATATCCAGGCATAATCCATGGGTTTTCATCAGCCTTATTTTTTAGTGAACTCATCAATTTCTCCACTAATCCAATTACTGTCTTGAGTTGGTCTTTTACGAATAGTTTCATATCAAGGTTTACCTGGTCATTTCTACTACGAGCTGTATGAAGCTTTTTTGCTACTTCTCCAATTCTTCGTAAAAGCTCAAGTTCAACAAAGGTATGAACATCTTCATAGTCTCCTTCAAGATCAAGCTTACCGTTATTCAAATCATTTTCTATGGATTTTAAACCATTGATTAATGCTTCTCCTTCATCAGGGCTTATTATTTGCATTCTCATAAGCATTGCTACATGTGCTTTGCTACCCTTGATATCTGGTTCCAGTAACCAAAGGGTTTTTGTAAATCCATTTTGAAATTCTTCCATTAGTTCGTCTTCGCCTTGACGAAAACGACCTCCCCAAAGTTTGGTTTCATAGTTCTTTTTCATAATATTCCTCTTTCCTTATTTATTAAAGTACCACTGGAAAATCCAATGGTACTTTATAATTTGATAAATTTTAATAAATACATATCCCCAGTGCACTAGGTCCAAGATGTGAACCAATAACTGGTCCAAGCTCATCAATTGTCACAATTACATTAGGGTATCTTTTTTGAATTGCTTCCTTCACCTTTAAAGCTTCGTCTATATTAAAAATGTGGCAAAGTCCTATTTTTACAGCATTTTCTGGTATTTTATCTAGCATATAGGAAAGTGCTTTGTTGGTTCCTCTAACTTTCTCAATAAGGCCAAGTTCTCCATCCCTTAACTCAAGAATAGGTTTTATACTTAATAAATTTCCGATTGTCACAGAAACAGATGATAGTCTTCCACCTCTACTTAAATATTCTAAAGTTCCTGTTGTCAATAATACATAGGTGGATTTTTTTCTTTCATTAATAAAACTTACTATTTCTTCAGAGCTTTTACCCTCTTTTGCCATTTTCACAGCGTCTTCAACTAGGAATCTAAGATTTGAAGCTGAGGTTTCTGAATCTATTATAGTTATTTTTTTATCCTCTAACATATTTTTTGCTAAAACTGCGCTGTTATATGTTTCACTTATCTTAGAAGATAAAACAATAGCTATTATCTCGTCATTATCCTGTAATGCTTCTACAAAGGCCTCATAAAATTCTCCGGCTGATGGTTGAGATGTTGTTGGGAATAACTTTGTGCTTTTTAGCTTTTGGAAGAACTCATCATATTCACCTTTGAAACCCTCTTTGTTTGTCTTTCCATCGAACAAATAGTTTAAAGGCACTATTTTTAAATTCTCATTTGCTACATATTCCTTGGAAATATAACATGTGCTGTCTGTTATTATTTTAATTCTTTTCAAGATAAACCTCCTTATTTTTATTTAAAAAACGAGATTAGGTTAATCCATTCTAACCTCGTTTTTCATATTTAATTACTTTACTACAATATTATATATTTTACCCATTACAAATATTTCTTTAACTATCTTTTTATCTCCAATAAATTTAGAGATATTTTCATCAGCTAAAACTTTTTCTCTTATTATGTCCTGAGTATCAGTAACATTAACTAAAACTTTTCCTCTAACTTTACCACTTATTTGAATTGGCATCTCAATAACATCTTCTTTAGTTTTTTCTTCATCATAAATTGGCCAAGCTGCTTCAAATAAATAACCATCTCTGCCAATAATTTGCCAAAGTTCCTCTGTTATATGAGGTGCTACAGGATTTAATAACAATATAAATGTTTCCAAGTCCTTCTTTGTAATACTGCCATGAGAATTAAAATCATTAATCAATGCCATTAATGCAGCTATACCTGTATTGTATTTAAGATTTTCAAAGTCATCAGAAACCTTTTTAATAGTTTTATGGATATTACCCTCAAGTTCCTTAGTATAATCTTCTCCTTCAACTAAAATATCCTGAAGTCTCCATACCCTATCTAAAAATCTTCTACAGCCTTTAACTCCATTTTCAGACCAAGGAACACTCTTCTCAAAGTCCCCTATGAACATTTCATAAGTTCTTAGGGTGTCTGCACCATAATCCTTAACTATATCATCTGGATTAACAACATTTCCTCTTGATTTAGACATTTTTTCATTGTTATCCCCAAGAATCATTCCATGGGATGTTCTCTTGGCATAAGGCTCAGGTCCATTTACTATACCATAATCATATAAGAATTTATGCCAAAATCTTGAATACAATAAGTGAAGTGTAGTATGTTCCATACCTCCATTGTACCAATCTACAGGCATCCAATAATCTATAGCTTCCTGGGAAGCCAAAGCATCATTATTATTTGGATCAATATATCTTAAGAAGTACCAAGATGAACCTGCCCATTGTGGCATTGTATCTGTTTCTCTATGGGCATCTTTTCCACATTTTGGGCATGTAGTATGAACCCAGTCATGAATATTTGCCAATGGTGATTCTCCTGAATCTGTAGGCTCATAGTTATCAACATCAGGAAGCATTAGTGGTAATTGATCTTCAGGAACCGGAACCCAACCACAAGTATCACAATATACCAATGGTATTGGCTCTCCCCAATATCTTTGTCTTGAGAATACCCAATCACGTAGCTTAAAGTTAATTTTTCTACTGCCAAGACCATCTTCTTCTAATTTACTTGACATAGCTTCAATGGCTTCTTTAACATCCATACCATTTAAGAAACCTGAATTTACCATTTCTCCCGAACTAGTATCAGCATATGCTTCTTTAGTAACATCCCCACCCTTAATAACTTCTATGATTGGAAGAGAGAATTTAGTTGCAAAATCCCAGTCTCTTTGGTCATGACCAGGAACTGCCATTATTGCACCAGTTCCATAGGTAATCAGTACATAGTCTGAAACCCAAATAGGAATTTCTTTTCCTGTAGCTGGATTAATAGCTTTTAAGCCCTTTAATTCAATACCTGTTTTTTCTTTAGAAAGTTCTGTTCTTTCAAAATCAGACTTCTTGCTTGTAGCTTCTTTATATTTTAAGACATCCTCAATATTTTCTATTTGTGAGCTGTATTTATCTATAAATGGATGTTCAGCTGCAATAACCATATATGTTGCTCCAAATAGGGTATCTGGTCTAGTTGTAAATACTCTAAGATTATCATTTGTACCTGAGATTTTAAAATCCAACTCCATACCTTCAGATTTTCCAATCCAGTTTTTTTGTTGAATCTTTACTCTTTCAATATAGTCAACTAAATCAAGATCTCTTATTAATCTATCAGCATATTCTGTTATCTTTAACATCCATTGATTTTTTACTTTTCTTTGGACATCACCACCACAACGCTCGCAATGACCATTAACAACCTCTTCATTTGCCAATCCAGCCTTACATGAAG
>CAZHLF010000057.1:0-2451 GCA_964532845.1 uncultured Tissierella sp. | reverse complement strand
TAATAGGCATCTCTTGCTTATATGCAAGGCCTTTTTCGAACAACTTCAAAAATATCCACTGAGTCCATTTATAATAATCTGGATCAGTTGTATTTACTTCTCTTGACCAATCAAAGGAAAATCCTATTGATTTTAGCTGGCTTTTAAACCTAGCAACGTTTTGCTCTGTTACTATTTTAGGATGTATCTTATTTTTAATTGCATAGTTTTCAGTTGGTAAACCAAAAGCATCCCATCCCATTGGGAATAAAACATTATACCCTTCTAATCTTCTCTTTCTAGAAACAATATCTAAGGCTGTATAAGGTCTTGGATGACCTACATGTAGTCCTTGACCTGATGGATATGGAAACTCAACTAAAGCATAAAACTTCTCTTTTTCACTATCATTTGATGCTTTGAAGGGTTCTTTTTCGTCCCAAATATTCTGCCATTTTTTTTCAACTTCTGAATGAATATACTCTCTCATTAAATGACCTCCTAAAAAACTTTTCTATTCGTATAAAAAAACCCTTCGACTATATAGAGACGAAGGGTTAATCCGCGGTACCACTCTTATTGAAAAATCCACTTTAAGATAATAACGGCATCAACCGATTAGAGTTTTGCTCTAATTACTCTGAGACGAGTTCAGTTAGTATTATTGCTGTTTTGCACCAGGTAACAGCTCTCTAAAAATAATATTTAACCTACTACTTCTCTTCACAGTATATTGCTTAATTATAGCAAATCATGTACTGTAAATCAATAATTAAATCAGGACTTTTAAAAGTACTTTAAAATTAATTACTATCTTAAAATTCAGCTGAATTTACTGTTCTTGGGAAAGGTATAACATCTCTTATGTTTGATATTCCTGTCATGTACATAATAGCTCTTTCAAATCCAAGACCATAGCCTGCATGCTTAGTACCACCAAATTTTCTCAATTCCAGGTACCACCAATAATCTTCAGGCTCCATGCCATTATCAATAATTCTTTGTTCCAGCACCTCAAGACGTTCTTCTCTTTGACTTCCACCGATTATCTCGCCAATTCCAGGAACTAATAAGTCCATAGCTGCAACTGTCTTGTTGTCATCATTTATTCTCATATAGAAAGCCTTAATTTCTTTAGGATAATTAATAACAAATACAGGTTTCTTAAATATTTTTTCAGTTAGATATCTTTCATGTTCAGTTTGTAGGTCTATTCCCCACTCAACTTTATATTGGAACTCTTCCTTAGAATCCTGAAGCATTTTCACTGCATCTGTATAGGTAACTACCCCAAATTCAGAATTTACAACATTTTCAAGTCTTTCTATCAGCCCTTTATCGATGAAGCTATTGAAAAATTCCATTTCCTCTTTTGCATTTTCCATCACATATTTAATAACATATTTCAGCATGTCCTCTGCTAATTTCATATTGTCATTTAAGTCAGCAAAGGCAATTTCAGGTTCTATCATCCAAAACTCTGCAGCATGTCTTGCAGTATTTGAGTTTTCTGCTCTAAATGTAGGCCCAAATGTATAAACATTTTTGAAAGCCATAGCAAATACTTCAGCTTCTAGCTGTCCACTAACTGTAAGATTTGTAGATTTAGAAAAGAAATCCTGTGCGAAATCTATCTTTCCATCCTCTGTCTTAGGTGGATTTTCCATATCTAGAGTAGTAACCCTAAACATTTCTCCAGCACCTTCAGCATCACTTGCTGTTACTATTGGAGTATGAACATATACAAAGCCTCTATCTACAAAGAATTTGTGAATTGCATAAGCTGTTAATGACCTTACTCTAAATACAGCACTATAGGTATTAGTTCTAGGTCTTAAATGAGCTATAGTCCTTAAATATTCCATGGTATGTCTTTTCTTTTGCAATGGATAATCTGATGTAGATAAACCTTCTACAATAATTTCTGTAGCTTTTATCTCAAAAGGCTGCTTTGATTCTGGAGTCTCAACAAGAACACCCTTTACTGTCAATGCTGAGCTTAATGGAAGTTTTTCCACTTCCTTAAAGTTTTCCATACTATCATCATATACAATTTGAATATTTTTAAAGAATGTTCCGTCATTTAATTCTATAAAACCAAATGTCTTGGAGGATCTTGAAGTTCTAATCCACCCTTGAACTGTAATTTCCCCATCTACAAAATCTGAACTGTTTTTGAAAATATCTTTAATGCTAATTGCCATAATATCACTCCTTCTTTTAATTCTTCGCAGTCACGCTACACAAATTTATTTGCTCGCTACGCTCACGTACCCTTTCGATGAAATATAACGAAATCATAGATTTCTATATTTCTATCGCTGGGCACATGTAAATTTGGTGCTCGTTGCGTTTGACCTACCATAAATTTATGGAAAAACACCATAAATTGGGTTAGGTCATAAAAAAACCCTTCATCCTTATATAAAAGGACGAAAGGTTATCTTCCGCGGTACCACCCTAATTGCTGTT
>CAZHLF010000056.1:0-11277 GCA_964532845.1 uncultured Tissierella sp. | reverse complement strand
TAAAAATACCCTTCGAGAAGTAACTGATGAATTCATTCCTGGGGTACAAAGAATAAATACTATGAACTCTAAAGAAATAGATTCTTTAGATAACAAAGGTGAAATAATATTAAACGGAAGAAAAATAGATTATATACCTGAAATAAGGCTTGAATTAGGGAATGATTTGTTAATTTCAAATGGTCATATCGTTGTAGCAAGCTTTTTAGGTGATTATTTTGGATGTATTGGTTTTTATGAAGAAGAGGGAGATGACCTTCCTCTAACTTGGATATTTGATAAAGATACTAAAGTATATATTGATATTTACGAAAAAGATGACCAAAAGATAGTTTTTATAGAACATAGCTATGCAATAGATATAGATTCCTTATGGGGTATTTAGGAGGTGTAGTATTGAATAATAAGAATACTAATTCTAATCTCTTGGCAGGTATCATAGGTGGTTTAACCGCAGCATGGGCTAATTTTCTATTGCAAAATAATAAGCAAGAGGAGGATTTTCATTTTCAAGATATTTTTGAGAGTTTTCATAGTGCATATGATAAGAAAATAGATGGGTATAGGTTAAAGTATGATATAGACGAGAGTAAGGTAAAGCCAAAATATGTGAATATAACTAAGACAAATAACTGGCTGTATACCATAAGTATTGATGATAAAAGAACAAATACAGTCAGTTTTGATTCATCTGAGTTAATACCTGAAAACATTGAAAGATGGATTTCTTATACATTTAGTGAGTATATATATGAAGGTATGATTGTAGTAGATACACCTCTTGTTTGGGTTTATTCAGTTAGAATTGATGATTACATGTCTATAATTATTAGTGATAAAAAAATAGAAAAGTATGACATGATGAAACGTGGTCATATATCAGAGACTGTAATCGATTCATTTATATGTTCTAATGGTAATGAAGCCCAAAGTCTAGCAAATGAAATGAAAAGATACTATCATACATATTATGATAGAGTATTAATTAAAAATTCAATTCTTGATAATACAACTCCAGCTTACCATCCTAATATCAGTAAGTTTATTGAAAATATCAATTCTATTATTGATCCTCCATTTAAAGAAGTAGTAGCAATACTTAATGATACTAGATTCCAATATACCAACCAGCTCATATACACATTATTCAGCATTACTAACTTATTTGATGATAAACATCTAATCAATGCTGAGAAGCACCTTGAATTTATGTTAGAATTTTACCACGAGACTCTTGAAAAAAGTGGTATTCTAAATCAAATCAATGAAAGGCTTATTGATGTTTATATTGGTCTAAAAAGAGATAGAAAAATAAGACGAATCATACACAACTATAATTCAAAAGACAAATATAGATTAGAAAACCTTGGCAGAAAGCTAAAAGAAGCAGGCCTTAATAATATAGCAATTTATGTATATGAAAAGTTGGTTTATTTAGAGGATAGTTTTTCAAATAATATAAACTTATTTGAAGCATATAAAACCATAAATGATACTATAAGTATTATGGAATTAAAGATAAAACTAGAGACTCAAGCTGATTTTCCAACCCTTGGTCTAATGAAAAGGATAGATGAATTTCTTAGAGATATGAATCAAAAATGGAGGGAAGCTAATGGATATACAAAATCGAGCAAGATACTTAAGGGAAAATCCTAGTGTGTTTGAATTTTTTAGGCTATTAAAATGTTCTCGGTATACCGTAGTATTAACTGGGGCTGGAATGTCTACAGAAAGCGGAATACCTGATTTTAGATCTTCAGAAGGTTTATGGAGAGGTATTGATCCGATGAAAGTTGCTTGTAGAGAAGCATTATTAAATGACTACGATAAATTCTATGAGTTCTATAAAATGAGAGTAAAAAATTTGGAAAATTGCATACCACATATTGGTTATGAGATATTAGCAAAGTGGGGAAGGATTGGATTTATTAGAAGTATCATAACGCAGAATGTTGATGATTTTCATATTTTAGCTGGGAATAGGAAGGTATATAGGGTACATGGTACAATAAATGAGTTTAGTTGTTCAAAGTGTGGCAAATCAACAACTAAAGAAATGTTTATTAATAAAGAAAAGTGTAATCATTGTAGAAGTAACTTAAGACCAAATGTAGTTTTATTTGGAGAAAATTTACCCAAAGATGAGTTAGATAATGCTATATATGAAATAAGTAGAGCTGAGTTATTGATTGTAATAGGTACGAGTCTATTAGTTTCTCCTGTAAATCAATTAATCAATCTGACTAAGGGGAAGAAAGTTTATATTAACAAAGACAATACATTCTCAAAGGATTTTGATTTAACATTCAATGAAAGTGCAGGTGAGTTATTACAAATAATGAATAAAATTATCTTCAGGAATATTTTTGATAATATTTCAGTTGATGAAATTTACGATGAAGCCTATGAATTTTGGGATGAAATAGATTGAAATATTATCAATAAGAATACCCCTATAAAGAAGATAAAACTTTATAGCGGCTCTTTTTATATTAAATTCTAAATCTCACATTCTACATCTTAGATTCCACATGAATATTACGAATATTTCAACAATCCCAAAGGTGAATAAATATTTAAAATAATTTTTGGGTATCTATAGGAAAATAATAAAATAACAACAGTTATGAAATACTAGTAAAGGAGAGATTTTTAAGGACTTTATTATATTTAACGGTTTTTGAGATCATTATACTAATATTAGACCTTCATAATTACCAATAAATAAAATTTACAAAAGTAAAAAATTAAACTATACTTAACTCTGGTAATAAATTATGAAGAGACAAGATTCTTACTAAGATTTTGATAATAAGTAGATTAGCGAGGGTGAAGAATGGATAATCAAAGATTAATGTCAGAACAAAAATCCAAAATAAGAACAGAGGGGGTAAACCTTTATTATGGTAACTTCCAGGCTTTGAAGAATGTTACTATGGACATTGAAGAATGTGCTATTACAGCCATAATTGGGCCATCGGGATGTGGTAAATCTACACTTTTGCGTATCTTTAATCGTATGAATGACTTGATTCCAGGAGTTAGGGTAGAAGGAAAAATATTACTTGATGGTGATTCTATCTATGATAAGAATATGGATGTTGTTACATTGAAAAAAAGAGTTGGTATGGTATTTCAAAAGCCTAATGTATTTCCTATGTCTGTCTATGACAACATAGCCTTTGGGCCGAGACATCATGGCATAAAACAAAAGGCACGTCTAGATGAAATGGTAGAAAGATACTTAAGACAAGTCGCATTGTGGGACCAAGTAAAGGGCAATCTTAAAGGCTCTGCCTTTGATCTTGCCCCAGGAGAGCAGCAACGTCTATGTATTGCCAGAGCATTGGCAGTGGAGCCTGAGGTAATATTAATGGATGAATCATGTAGTGCTCTTGATCCGGAATCAACATTGAAAGTTGAGGAATTAATGGTAGAGTTAGCAAAAAAATATACCATTCTTATCGTAACACATAGTATGGAACAAGCTGCCAGGGTTTCTGATATGACTGCTTTTATGTATATGGATACTGATAGAGCTGGGATATTGGTGGAATACGGTCCGACAGAGGATATCTTTGCAAGACCAAAAGATAAACGTACTGAGGATTATATTACAGGTAGATTCGGCTAAAAATTGGTTACTTATTCTAAGAAAAGGAGGAAATCAAGCATAAATTTTTCCAACTGGTAATTTATGTTTGTTTTTTATGAGATGAGGCATATGAATTTAACAAAAGAATTATTTAGAAAAATTAAAGTATCTATGGGCATAATGATTTTAATCCTTATGATGGGGATGATGTCTGCCTGCAGTCAAACACCAGACACAGGGACTATTATTGCAGGTTCTACATCTGTACAGCCATATGCTGAAGTACTAGCTGAGGAGTTTATGATAATAAATCCTGGAACTGAAATAGATATCCAGGGTGGAGGATCTTCAGCAGGAATTACTGCAGCCCAGACAGAGAGTGCTGATATCGGAATGTCTTCACGTTCATTGAAGGATAGTGAGAAAAGCCTATGGAATATAGAAATAGCAAGGGATGGATTAGTATTGATTGTTAATCCCAAAAATTCCATACAAAACCTTTCATTGGATCAAGTTAGAGATATTTATTCAGGAGGGATTACCCATTGGGATCAACTAGGTGGTGCAAAAGAAAAGATCAATCTAATAACTCGTGAAGAGGGTTCAGGTACCAGAAGTGCCTTTACTGAACTTTTAATGGGGGAGACGGAGATATCACCAAAATCCATAGTACAGGACTCTAATGGATCTGTAATGCAATTGGTTGCAGGAGATCCAAATGCTATCGGCTATATCTCTTTAGGTTTGCTTAATGAAAATATTAAGGCATTAGATTTAGATGGTATTGAAGCAACAGCAGAAAATATAATGAATGATACTTACATGCTATCCAGACCATTTTTGTTTGTAACTAATGGTGAGCCGAAAGGCCTGGCAAAGGACTTCATAGATTTTACCCTATCAGAAGAGGGACAAAAGCTACTAAGTCACGAAGGACTAATTCCAACAAGAGGGGGGACGAAATAATGAACATTGATGCTAAAGAAAAATTAACTGAGCGCATATTTCTCTTACTGGCACTATCAGCCTTGTCAGTTCTTGGCCTTATAACTGTGTTTATATTTATAAAGGGTCTACCTCTTATAGCAAAGGTAGGGATAATAGACTTTGTATTTGGTATGAAATGGGCTCCAAGTCAAGGCTTATATGGGATTTTCCCAATGATTGTAGGATCTGTATCTGTTACATTAGGAGCAGCAATTATAGGAATTCCCGTAGCTATTTGTTGTAGTATTTTTCTAGCTGAGTTTGCTCCGGCAACAATTAGAAATATCTTCAGACCAGCAATCCAGCTACTTGCAGGAATTCCTTCAGTAGTATATGGTTTCTGGGGAGTTTTGTTTGTTGTACCAATGATACGTAATTACCTGGGAGGACCGGGACTTAGCATATTGGCAGGATCTATTATTCTAGCCATTATGATACTACCTACTATAATAAGTATCACCGAAGTATCACTACTAGCCCTACCAAAACATTATAAGGATGGAGCCCTTGCTTTAGGGCTAAATCATTGGCAAACTATTTGGTTTTTACTTTTACCTGCAGCTAAGTCTGGAATTGTAGCAGCAGTAATCTTAGGTATTGGTAGAGCCATAGGTGAGACTATGGCAGTAATAATGGTAGTAGGTAATGCTGTAGCACTTCCTGAATCAATTCTTGACCCTGTAAGAACACTGACAACAAATATTGGTATTGAGATGGGTTATGCATCAGGAGATCACCAACAAGCCCTGTTTGCCACAGGAATTGTATTATTTGTAGTTATTATGATATTAAATGCTTCAGCCCAATATATAACACGAAAGAAATGAGGTCACTATGAATGAACGCGAAAACTTCCCAAAATATAGCTAAATTTTTAATATGGACGGCTGCAATTCTTGTCATGGCGATTCTTTTTTCTATAATAATCTATATACTAATTAAAGGACTGCCTATGATAAGCTTCCCGTTTTTAACCCAGATTCCTAGGAATATGGGACGTTCCGGAGGAATATCCTCTTCCATTGTAGGTACTTTGTTAGTAACTGCAGTAGCAGTTATTGTAGCTACACCATTTGGAATAGGAACAGCAATATACCTTACAGAATACACAAGAGAGAGTAGAGTCACACGTATTATCCGCTTTAGTGCAGAATCTCTGGCAGGAATACCATCCATTGTTTATGGACTTTTTGGATTTATCTTCTTTGTTATAACTTTAAAAATGGGTTGGTCAATAATTTCTGGTGGATTAACCATGGCCATTATGATTCTGCCTACAATTATACGTACATCGGAAGAAGCAATTCGTACTGTACCCAATTTATATCGTGAAGTGGGCTTCTCCCTGGGAGCTTCTAAATGGCAGGCAATAACCAAAACTGTTCTTCCTTCAGCACTTCCTGGGATAGTAAATGGAGTAATCTTAAGTATTGGTAGATGTGTTGCAGAGACAGCAGCTGTAATGTTAACAGCCGGTTCAACCCTAAGAATGCCTACATCACTCTTTGCTCCAACCAGAACCATGGCAGTACATTTTTATATACTGGCAAGGGAAGGAATATCCATGGATAATGCTTATGGAACAGCAGCCCTGTTAATTATTCTAATTCTAATAATAAACGTTGGTTTCAATATGTTGGTCAATAGATTCGTAGCTAAAGGACGTTAAGAGGTGAAATATATGGAGCAATCTAAAATAGTTATAAAAGATTTAAACTTCTATTATGGACAAAAGCAGGCTATTAAAAATCTTAGTCTGGAGATACCGAAAAATCAAATCTTTGGAATCTTTGGTCCAGCCAACAGTGGAATAACAACCCTACTTCGTACATTGAATCGTCTTTGTGACTTGAGTGTTGGAGCACGTCCAGAGGGTGAAGTACTCTTGGATGGTAAAAACATCTTCCATGCAGATGTTAATGTAACAGAGTTAAGAAGAAGAGTAGGGATGGTATTTGATGTACCAACAACACTACCTATGTCCATCTTTGACAATGTGGCTTTAGGGCCTAATTTAAGAGGTACCAAGTCCAAGACGGATTTGGAAGAAATAGTGGAAAATACTTTGAGAATAGCTGCCCTATGGGATGATGTTAAAGACAGATTAGATTCCCCTGCAGCCAGATTATCAGGTGGCCAGCAACAAAGACTTTGTATTGCCAGGGTTTTGGCCCTTGAACCTGAGGTTATTCTATTGGACAGACCTTGTTCAGCCCTTGACCCTATATCAACGGCAAAAATTGAAGAATCCTTAATGGAACTTAAGGAAAAGTTTACAATTATTATTGCACCACATACCATTCAGCAGGCAGGACGTATAGCTGATAATGTTGCATTTATGCTTATGGGAGACTTAATAGAAACTGGAGTTACCCATGAAGTATTTTCAGTACCTAAGGATAATAGAACTAATGATTACCTGACTGGAAGATTTGGTTAAATTTAGCATATTCTTTAAGAATTTTGCAATAAGGAGATGAGCATTTTGGCTAGAGAACAATTTACACAGAAGATACAAGATATTAAACGTGATGTATTAAAAATGGGAGATTTAGTTGAGAGTCTTATTAGCATAGCAGTTACTTCATTAAGAGAACAGAATCTTGAGGTTGCAAATGAAGTTATCGAAAAAGATGATGAAATAGATCAACTAGAGCTTGAAATTGAAAAGGAATGTATGATGCTTCTTGCTCTTCAGCAGCCTCTTGCAAAGGATTTAAGGACAATTGCATCAGCCTTAAAAATCATTACAGATCTTGAAAGAATGGCGGATCATGCAGTAAACATTGCAAAGATTACACTTCAGATAGGTAAAGATTCCCTTATAAAGCCTTTGGTAGACATTCCTAAGATGGCAGATCTGGCTCTTGAAATGATAAAAATGAGTCTGGATGCCTTTGTTAATGAAGATGTTGAACTTGCAGAAAAGGCCGGAGCAAGGGATGAAGAGGTTGACGAACTATATGAAAGAATCTTAGATGATGTTCTTAATCTAATCATCCAAAATAAAGAATTTGCAAAACAAGGTACAAAGCTTATATTCATTGGTCGTTATCTTGAAAGAATCGCCGACCATTCAACAAACATATGCGAAAGAACTATTTACATGGTAACTGGAGAGTTAAAGGAAATAAATTAGAGGAGTATCCTCTAATTTTATTGTCAATAAAATATTAAAACTCATTAATATAGAGACTAAGTTTAAAGATCATTTGCTTGATTCATATACTTAGTCTCTTTTTTAAAATATAAAAAAGTACAATATTGACATTGTTCCGTTGCCGGTATAATATTATTGTAAGGTAGGTGATGTATATGGAGTATATGAGTGTGAAAGAAGCAAGTGATAAGTGGAAAATAAGTGATCGTAGAATTAGAACGCTTTGTAATAATGGTCGTATAGAAGGTGCAGTAAAAATTGGTCGCAATTGGTTTATTCCTTGTGATGCAGTTAAACCAGTAGATGCGAGAGAAAGAAAAAGAAAAATTTATCAGGGTTTAGAGTATGACTTTAGCTATATTGATCTACTTAAGAAATCTATTGATCAATACCGTCCTTTTCCAAAGAAGCTTCTGGATTCACTTCATGAAAAACTAATTGTTGAATGGACCTACCATAGTAATGCCATAGAAGGTAATACTCTGACCATGTCAGAAACGAAAGTTGTGCTTGAGGGGATTACAATAGGGGGAAAAACTATGGTAGAGCATTTAGAAACCATTAATCACCGTGATGCCATCCTCTTTATTGAAGACATAGTTTCCCATGATGAGCCCCTTTCTGAATGGAATATTAAAAACATTCATGCACTTATTCTAAAACAAATTGATAATATGAATGCAGGAAAATATCGAAATGAAAATGTGGTTATAAGTGGCGCAAAGCATATACCTCCCAAGCATTATGAAGTAGGGGATTTGATGCAAAAGTTAATTGTAGAATATCACAATGAATGGTCGGGGTATCATCCAATCGTAAGAGCAACATTATTGCATGGGGAGTTTGTGAAGATTCATCCATTCATAGATGGAAATGGTAGAACTTCAAGACTTCTTTTGAACTTTGAACTAATGAAAAATGGATACACACCAATAATTATAAAGAATGAAAACCGGGCAAGATATTATGATGTCCTTGACCATGCACATACAACCATGAATTACGCTCCTTTTATAAAACTAGTAACAGAACTCCTTATAGAATCAGAAAAACTTTGGCTATCAGTATTAGAATAATAAAGGAATTTTTAAAAATATCATAAAGGAGAAAATATGAAAAATTTAGTAAATGTTCAATGGCTAAAAGACAATTTATACAAAGATAATTTAGTAATATTTGATGTAAGAAGTATCCTTGGAAACGACAGCTATGGCTTAGAAGAATACCACAAAGGTCATATTCCTAATGCCATATATGTATCAGCAGAAAGAGTTTTAACGGGAGAAATCAAAGAACATGGTGGAAGGCATCCCCTTCCTGATATGAAAAAGTTTACAAGTGATATGAATAAACTAGGTGTAGATGATGAAAGTAAAGTCCTTGTATATGATAATGGAGATCTCTCCATGGCAGGAAGACTATGGTGGATGCTAAGATATATTGGATTTAAAGATGTATCAGTACTATTTGGAGGATTTAATGCATGGAAAGCCAGCAATTATCCTATAACAACTGATTTACCAAAAGTCCGAGAAAGCAAGAATCTTTCCTTGAATCTACAAGAAAAAATGATTGCAGACATAGAAGATGCTAAAAAGGCAGCTCAAGATAAAACTCAAGTACTAATAGATTCTAGAGCTAATGATAGATTTAGGGGAGAGGTAGAGCCTATAGATAGGGTTCCAGGTCATATCCCTGGTGCTATAAACATTCCCTGGACAGATATACATCAGTACAAAAACATAGATGAATCCATCATAAAAGAACACTATAAAGGCCTCTCAGACTACGAAAAGATAGTAATTCATTGTGGCTCAGGAATCACAGCAACAGTAAATATAATCTTCATGGAAGAAATAGGACTAGTCCCAGCAATGTATGTTGGAGGCTATAGCGACTGGATAAGCTATGGGGAAAATGAAATAGCAACTGAGATTTAGTATGGAAATTAAAACAAAAGCAAGGAATCCCAAAATTAAAGGGACTCTTTGCTTTTTTAGACTAAAGATTAAAATCAATATGTAGCAAGTATCTATCCTTGGATTTTTCACATATTATTGGTGCTTCAAAAAAACTAGTAAGATTATCTGAAGTTAGCATATCATCAGTCTTTCCTGCAGCATATACTTGGCCTCTTCTTAAAAGAAGGCTATGACTAAAATTTGGTAGAATCTCTTCAATATGGTGAGTAACATATATCAATGTGGGAGAATCCAAATCCTTACTTAGTCTGTCTATAATCTCCAATAATTTTTCCTTGGCAAATATATCTAAACCAGTACAAGGCTCGTCTAAAATCAATAGATCAGGCTGAGCCATTAATCCTCTGGCTATTAATATTCTCTGTTTTTCACCCTGAGATAGTGTCTGATAGTGTCTTTTGGCAAAGTGAAGGCATGAAAGTTTTTCAAGAAGACTGCTAGCCAGTATTATATCCTCATCTGTAGGCTCATCATAAAGTCCAATAGATGCAAATTTACCACTTAAGATAATATCAAGAGCGGTTTCATATCCATGCAATCTTTCTTGAATAGATGAGCTAACCCATCCTATAGACTTACGAAGTTGCCTCATATCATAAGACCCAAGGGTCTTTCCAAGGACACTAACATCTCCTGCAGTTGGAAATATATATCCATTAAGCATATTTAACAGTGTAGTCTTTCCTGATCCATTAAGCCCCAGTACAGCCCAATGCTCCTCTTTGTTTATCTTCCAGTTTACATCCTTAAGTAAATATACAGAATCCCTGGTTATTGATACATTATTTACCTCGATAATCATTTTCTCAACTCCATTTCAAAAACTTACAATTTCAAATAATTATATATGAAATTTTCAATATTGTCACATAAGTCTTGCCAAGAAAGAAGGAATTTTGGGAAATATGTCGAAGTACTAAGTAGTAGATTAATTCTGGAGGATATCATGGATAGAATAGTTGAACTAATTAATAAGGATTCGATGTCTAGTGATGATAGACTAGAACTACTTGATGAACTTTATTGGGCTGATTTTAGTAAATTAAAGTCGGATTATCCCGAAGGTATTAATAAGATACTCCTTTTCTTAAGAGAAGAAGATTTCTCCATAGAAGAAATATCCTTAATTCAAAAGCTTTATGCTAATCCAGAAGGGGCATATGTAGAGGAATTTGGAGAAATAATCATTAACTTGTACAAAGAAAATAAGATCAAATTCATAAAAGCGCTTCACTTAAATTTTGATGAAGCAGAGAATCTGTCCTACCTTTTTAGAAACAACAAAGTATTCCAAGATGGAGATACAGAATTAAGGGAGATTCTAACCACAAATGGACTAACAATGGAAGAAGAGGAAACGGCTAATTCCTTTTTCAAAATGTATAAGAAGGTCTGTAACACCTGAGGTTAGAAAATAAGAAGAGGTTCTTCTAAAAATGTGAATTAATATTAAGGAGGATTTTTGATGAATGGTAATTATAGAAATAAAGATGAAGTAATGTCTGTAGGTTATTGGCTTCTTGTTATGCTAGTTTTAGCTATACCAGTAG
>CAZHLF010000055.1:6820-11553 GCA_964532845.1 uncultured Tissierella sp. | reverse complement strand
ATTTCTATAAAAATAGATTTAAAAAGAAGAATTTTCCTATTCGTAATAAAAAGGAAGAACTATTCATAGATTGAAATAGAGAAAGGAGTGATTTGTCTTGAGTAAGGATAGAGATGAATTTATTGAATCTATGAAGAAAAATATGCAAGATAAGGATAAGTTAAAGGTAGTTGAAAACCTGGCTAAGGAGTATGAAGATAAAAGTGATGATGAAATTTTCTTTGAAATCATCAAGCTCAATAAGGAAATGGAAGATGAATTAAGTCCGGAAAAGTATAGGGAAATATTGGATAAACTAGATAGCATAAGACCTTTTTTATCAAAAGAGCAAAAACGTAAGCTTGATATTGTTATAAAAGCACTTAACCAAAAAAATGAGTAAAAATGAAGACAGGGATCCCCTGTCTTTTTGGTTTTGGGAGGAATACATACCATATGAAGGAAATAGACTTAAAGAAATGACGGTGTTATACTTAATAAGTAATTAGAAATAGATACTTATACAAGAGAAAGGGTGAATATTATCAAAAAGAAAAGATTATTATTAATTATACTTTTATTTTCGATAGCTATTAGCTCAGGAATTTACTTGTTTACAAATACAGAAGTAGAAGAAATTTCATACAATACATTCTTAAGCCTTTTAAATAAAGGTATAGTTGAAGAAGTTTATTTAGGTTCTGGTCCAAAGATTGAGCTGGTATTAGAAAATGGTTCCAGGATAATGACAGACAATCCTCGTACAGAAGGATTTAAAGAGGAGCTACTCCTTAAAGGAGTTAAAGTGGTAGAGAAAAATAATCAACCTGCAGATGTTGCTATGCCAATAATACTATTAGTTTCTTTAGGGGTTATGCTTTATTATTTTAGAAATAATGCATCAAAAGAAGCTGAAAAAGAAATGGTGAATATGTCTAAGATGGATAGTGCAATGAAGGATTCGGATATTACCTTTAGAGATGTTGCTGGTAATGAAGAAGCAAAGCGTTCTTTGGAAGAAATGGTAGACTTTATCAAAAATCCTGAAGTTTACAAGCAATTTGGTGCTAGAATGCCAAGAGGAGTTCTTTTATATGGACCTCCAGGAACTGGAAAGACTTTACTTGCAAAAGCCTTAGCAGGTGAAGCTAATGTAGATTTTTACCCTGTAGCAGGTTCAGATTTTGTACAAGTCTATGCAGGTCTTGGTGCCAGTAGAATCAGAGAATTGTTTAAAAAAGCCAAGGATGCAGGTAAATCTGTAATATTTATTGATGAGATTGACTCCATAGGTAAAAAACGTAGAGGGAGCAATATCTCAGGAAGTGAAGAAGGAGACAGAACATTAAATGCACTTTTAGCAGAAATGTCTGGCTTTAAAGAAAATGAAGGGATAATTGTTGTTGCTGCTACAAATAGGTTAGACGTCTTAGATGAGGCACTACTCAGACCAGGAAGATTTGATAGACAGATTGAAGTTGAACTTCCAGATGTAAATGCAAGACATAGAATATTGAAGCTGCATGCTGAAAATAAACCAATCTCCAAAGATGTAGATCTTAAAAAGCTGGCTATGGAAACAGTTTATTTTAGCGGGGCTAAACTGGAGAATCTTATGAATGAAGCAGCTATTTTGGCTGTTAAAGAGAAGGCTTCTGAAATTACTAAAGAACATATAAATAGCTCCTATTATAAAGTTTTAGTAGGTGATGAA
This sequence comes from uncultured Tissierella sp., assembly GCA_964532845.1. Classification (GTDB taxonomy): domain Bacteria; phylum Bacillota; class Clostridia; order Tissierellales; family Tissierellaceae; genus Tissierella_B. Next base: position 9,860 of record CAZHLF010000055.1, on the reverse strand, counting down.
AAGCTGGACAGAAGTCATATTAACTTTACAGACAAGAAAATTACAGCATATCATGAAGCTGGACATGCCTTAGTAGCTAAATTAGTGGATAATAACAATAGAGTTACCAGGGTAAGTATAATACCTAGTACAAAGGGCATTGGTGGATTCAGTCTAAATATACCTCAGGATAAAATGTATCGGACAAAAAATGACCTTAAGTGGAATATTATGATTGCTCTAGGTGGCAGGGCAGCTGAAGAAATAATCTTTGGCAAAGAAAATATCACATCTGGAGCATCATTTGATTTAGAAAAGGCTACGGAGACAGCTCTTTCAATGGTAGGAAATTTAGGTATGGATGAAGACTTTGGTCTAATAAATGTGAATGTGCTACATTCTAAAGAAATTCATGCTGAAAGTCAGTTAATGGAAAGAACATCATTAATTCTTGAAGAATTATATAAAGATACAGTATTATTATTGGAAAACTCAAAAGAATATCTTGAAAAAATTGCACTTGAATTAATCCACAAAGAATCAATTGATGAAATGGAATTGGATAAAATCTTAGGCTTATCAGGATTAGCCAGTTAAAGAGTAGTTAAAAATTGGTAGAGGACAATAAAAACTTTTGTTGAAGATTTCTCTAAAATGAGGTATAATAATCTTAGAAAGTTTCTGCAATGTGCGTTAATCCCATATAATTCAACCGACAAAATAGACACGGGTGTCTATGTTTAACTGTAGATAACAAGCCTCCTTAGAGGGGAAGTTAAAAGCAGGTAACAAGAATCCCACCTTTTCACGAGGCGGGTATGAATTAGTTGGGAGGACGGCATTGCGGTTCTAAAAAGCTCTTAGGCAACTAAGGGTTTTTTTCTTTTTTAGTTTAAATTTCAAAATGGCTAATTGATAAGTAGAATAATGAATAAATTAATGAATACAGAGATAAAATAACTACTAACAATAATTTTGAAAATTAAAACGGAGGAGAGAATATGAACTTATCTACAAGAGATATATTAACAAAGAAAATTCTAGATTCACAAGAGATGGTTAGAGATTATGAGGTATTTTCAAAAAAGATTGAGGACTCTGAAATAGCCGATCTTTTCAAGGATTATGCTGAGGAATGTGGTATACAAGCAGCCGAACTGATGAAAATATTAAATAATAAATATAGTAATGGAGAAAAATGATTATAGAAAGGGTTTTAGGGTAAAAGAAATGTATATAATGAGCATAGAAAGGGGAGAGATCCATGAAATTAAATAAGATTATAGAAGAGAAAAGAAAGCAAATGGAAAAGCAAAAAAAGATGGAAACCGCTAAAAACGTTGCAGTAGGTACTGCTATGGGAACAGCTATAGGTGCTGCAGCAGGGTTATTGTTTGCTCCTAAATCAGGTAAAGAAACTAGAGAAGGTATAGCTAATAAGTCCAAGGAAGTTGCTGAAAATGTAAAGAACACTGCTGCTGAGAGCCTTGAAGCTTCAAAAGACTGGTCTGAAAAACTAAAAAATGAAGTTAAGCAAAATCTTGAAGAATTAAAGGAAAAGAAGAAATCCAAAGTAGAAGAAGCTACAGAAATGGTTGAAGAAGCTATGGAAGAAGCAAATGAAGGATTAGCCAGCGTTGGTGAAATTTTAGAAGAAACTGCTAAAGACGTAAAGGATGAATTAAATAGCTAAACAAATCTAAAAGGAGGAATAGTTATGGGAGCTACCCTTACTATACAGGATTTGTTTAAATTAATCTTATTCTTACTTGGAATAGGTGCCTTAGTCTACCTGATTATGATACTTAATAATGTAAATAAATTATTAAGATCAGCCAGAGATGTGGCAGAAGCCAATCTCAAGGAAATAGATACTACTATTAAACAATTACCTGAGATAAGTGAAAATATTAATGCTATAACTAAAGAAGCAAGAATTACTCTCGAGAATGTTCAGCCTGAAATAAATGGTCTTTTGCACAATATAAACTCCATATCTAATAAGGTGGAGGGAATTACTGGAGTAATTGATGATACTACTCATAAAGTTGGAGATACAATATTTTTCGTATCTGATAGTATCTCAGAAACAGCTGATTCCTTTAAGTTAAATGCAAAAAACGTAAATGAATATATAAATATAATTAAGGAAGTATTTGAAATAATAAAGAATGCTATTAGCAAACTTTAAACCAGACTAAAGATACTTATGCTAGTTAAAGAACCCCAGTTTGTGGGTTCTTTTTTGACGAAAAAGAGACAAGAATATTAATGTAATATATTATTGATAAAAAGGCAAATACTGGTATACTAATAATTAAGAGTAGAAAGAGGTCTTTAGTAGACAATGCGAGGTAGGAAGATGAAAAAAGTAAAATTCATTATTAACCCTTCATCAGGAAGGCAAGTCATGGAAAGAAAAATAGATCAGCTTATAAAACTTTTGTTAGACGATGGATATATTGTAGGAAAGTATTTTACTGGGCAAAAGTATGATGCTATGGTGGAAGCAAAGAAAACCTGCAGTTCTGATTTTGACATGATTATCGCCTGTGGTGGAGACGGAACTGTAAATGAAGTAGTAAAAGGCATTATGATAAGTGAAAGAAAACTACCTCTGGCAATAATGGCAAGTGGTACTGTTAATGATTTTGCCAACTACTTAGATATCCCAAAAAACGTAAATGATTTCTACAAGATGATTAAAGATGAAAATATAAAAGAGATAGATATTGGTAAAGTCAACGATAACTATTTTGCCAATGTGGCTGCTGGAGGTCTATTGACAAATGTTGCCTATACAGTTGCCCCGGAAATAAAGGCTGTATTGGGAAGACTGGCTTATTATCTAGAAGGCATGAAAGAACTAACTAAACAAAACCTGGAACCTATTAAGATGAAGATAAGTAGTGAAGAATATCAATCAGAAGAAGAAATACTTCTATTTCTGGTTTCAAATAGCTCATCTATAGGAGGCTTTACTAAATTAGCGCCTGAAGCTGATATTATTGATGGGTTGTTGGATGTTGTTATGATTAAAAAATCAGAGATAACTGATTTG
>CAZHLF010000055.1:0-6810 GCA_964532845.1 uncultured Tissierella sp. | reverse complement strand
TGATTTGGCAAATATATTTATAAATGTTCTCACTGGAGACCATATTAATCATCCAAATGTAATCTACTTTAAAACTAGCTCCATTATTATTGAATCAGATTCTAAAGTTCCTATTGATATTGATGGCGAATATGGTGGTATATTACCAGCAAAATTCCAAGTTATTCCCAAGGGGTTAAAGATATTTATCTAAGGAGGTAAGTATGGAATATAAATCTAAAGAATATGTTGAAAATATTGAAAGATGTCTTAGAAAAATAGATTATATAGTCAGGAGAAAAGGTAGAGGGATATTAAGTGACTATAATATCACTAATCCTCAATTTACTGCTCTACAAATTCTTATAAACAATGAAAATATGACTATTGGTGAGCTTAGTCAGAAGATGAGTTTAGCATACAGTACCATAACTGATTTAATTGATAGAATGGAGAAATTCGATCTTGTAATGAGAAAAAAAGATCAAACGGACAAAAGAATAGTAAGAATCGATGTTTTACCAAAGGGGTATGAAATCTTAGAATTAGTATTAAAACGAAGACGTGAATTTCTGGATTCCAAGTTAGAAAATATAAGTCTGGAGAATAAGGAAGCATTAAACAATGCACTTGAAGAATTATATAATGCAATGAAGGAATAAAGATTTCAAAGGGGTTGGGGGACTTGAAACTAATAAACAATCGATACAGAATCAATGAAATTCTTAGAAATGAATCAAATAATGAAGAATATCTGGTAAATGATTTACTAGATAAAGAAAACATAAAACATATGAGAATTTTCAGTAAAGAAAAGGATAGGAAGATTTCGTCATATTTTATAGAAAACTTCCTAGTGTTATCTCAAATAAGACACAAAAATATCTTAAGCAGTGAACATTTTGGGGTTGTAGAAACTATAAACTTAAGAAAGACAAATAATGTTATATATTATATGATCTCAGGATATAGTGAATGGGATACTTTGGCAACGGCTTCAGTAGATCTTAATTTATCCCATAGACTAAGAATTTTATTAGAGATAATGAACACAGTGGATTATATCCACTTTAGAGGTTTTGTATTAAAGTATTTGAATCCTTTTAATATATACTATTCAGGTAATGAAATTAGACTTAAAAGTATTGCAAAGATAATAGAAAACTCTATGAAATCCTCCTATTACGGAAGTGATTATGGAGTCTTCACCGCTCCTGAGGTATTGATGAACAATGATGAATGGAATTACAAGGCTGATTATTTTTCAATTGGAATGTTAATGAAGCAGCTATTATTAGTAGATATTCATTCATCCAAAAATAACTTCAGTTTTTTTGAGGAGTTAAATTTAAATCAAGATGAAAAAAGAACACTTGCTAATATAATTGATATTTTAACCCATGGCAATCCAATTGAAAGAGATATTTCTTTGAGGTCTGTTATAGATGAGATTAACAGTACCTTTAATTTAAATGTAAAGTATGATTTAATCCAGGAAAGAAATAAAATATTTTTAAATAATCCTTTAGTTGGTTTTAAAAAAGAAATAGATGAGTTACTGGCAATAGATGATGAAATAAGAGAAGGCGATAATGATTTTAGAGCTATAATGATTAAAGGTACAAAAGGTATAGGAAAGTCAAAGGTTTTAAGGGAATTTGGTTTTAGACTTAAGATGAGAGGAAGAACTGTTTATAAAATAGATTTATCTGATTCTAATGAATTAGGACTAATAAATATTTCACGCCTTATTAAGATTATGATAACAAACCAGCCTGAATCTGTAGTTAATAGATATTTTGGGGATTTTGATGTTTTAAACTCCACTTTGACCATTGGAAATGGTCCAAGCCATAAGAATTCTAGCAATAAACTTAATCTATTTAATAAACTGTGTAATTTTATCAACGAAATTTCCAGGGAAGACACAATATACTCAGAGATAAAAAATTTTGAAAAAGCAGATAAGGATTTTATAGATCTCTTAGACTATTTGTTCTCTTATTTAACTAAGAATAGTTTATTTATGCTGTTTTCATTTAATGAAAATGGTGATAACTATAGTTATGTACTGGATAAGATAAATTATTGGACTAAGAATAAGATACTAAATGTATTTGTACATAATCCTCTGAATTTAGATGAAACCGGTATAATGGTTAAGAACATTTTAGGAATATCTTATGTTCCTAAAAATTTTGCAAAAGAAGTATATAACGAAAGTAAAGGAAACCCTAGTTTTATAGAGCTCTTTATTAAGGATTTATATGATAGTGGAGAAATTTACATGCATAGTGAAGGCTGTTGGGAATTAAGAAACAAAGATTTATCCGGAAGAAGGTTTCCTACTACTTACTCAGAGATGATTCTTAATCAGCTTAAGAAATATGACGATCAAACCTTAGCTATAATAAAGGTTTTAAGCATTTTTAACATTAAGATACCAAAATCAATTATAGCACAACTAACTAATATTGACCTAAGGACCATTGATAAAAGATTAGAAGAGTTATTATTAGATCAAATTGTAGCTGAAAGCATTGGAGAAAGTTCTAAAATATATGGACTTATTAGTGAAGAAATATCAAGAAATGTATATGGTGGTATTGATGATATTCAAAGAGTAAATCTTCATGAAAAAGCTGCTGATATATTATTTGAGTTATATTCATCAAAGTTATATCACATACGAAATGAGCTTATCTTTCAATTAGACAAGGCAAAAAAGGCAGATGAAGCTGTAGAGTTAATTATCCATGAAACAGAAAAAATAGTAGATAAAAGTAGTTCTAGTGCCATAATGCTCTGGGAATTAGGTTATTCATTAATTGAAACTATTAACCAGAATCATAAACTAATACTACTAGATAACCTTACCTATGTATTCATGTTAAAGGGAGATACTGAAAAGACTTATTTTTACAATGAAAAGCTAATGAAGGAAGCAAGAGCTAGTAATAATATAGAATACCTGGTAAAGGCTATGGCAAATATAGCTGAGGGATTTATTAGAAAGAATGACCTTGACCAGTTGAATGAGCTAATCAAAGAGTTAGAGGTTTTATCATCTAATTGGAACTTCACCGAAGGGATTATAAAAGCCTTAATTTTAAAGGCTATACTGCTGAATAGTAAAGATCAAAATGAGGATATTTTACCAGTGCTACAAGAAGCCTTGGACCTATGTGAAAAGAATAGCTTGAAATCATATCTTGGAACAATTTATAATTTACAAGGAATTGCAAATAACAATTTAGGTTATATAGGGGAATCCATTGAATCATATAAGAAAAGTATTGAAATGTATGAATATAGTGAACGTTATTATGAAGTTATTAAGCCAATAAACAACTTGGGAAATATATATAATGACAATTTTGATACGAATAAAGCTATGGAATATTATGAACAAGCTTTAGAAATTGCTAAGAAATATGGATTAATTAGGATTATTAACACAATTTTAAATAATATTGGGGAAGCATATTATGATAAACTTGAATACAACAAAGCTATGGAATATCTTTATGAAGCTAGTAAATTAGCTGAAGAAGGTAAAGAGATTAGGATGAAGTTTACCAGTGACATTAATCTTGGTCTTATTGATTTAAATACTAATAAATTCTCTAACGCTTATAAGTTATTTAAGGACTTAAATAAGTTAAATGAATCCAATCCCATACAAGAGGCAGAAGTTAAGTATAAATATATCAATTTCCTAGGCAAATTTTATTTATCCTTTGGTAATTATGAATTGTCAAAAGAATATACAAGAATTGCCTGCGACTACTATAAAATTTTTAACATTAAAGAGTGGCTAAAAACTGAAGCTAGGTTGATCCATATTAAATATTTAAAGACAGGGTTATTGGATAGAGAAGCCATTTATTCATCCATAGAAAGATACCTAAAAACTGATTTCCATCATGATTATCTCAAATTTTTATTGAATATAGCCAAACTAGCTTTAGTTAACGGCGAAAGAGAATTTTCTTGGGAAATTATAGATGCTTATAAGGAAGTAGTTGGAAAAGTTGATTCCGTATACTTAAATTATAATTATAAGATTATTGAAAGATTACTAAAGGGCGATGAAGAATCACTCCTTGAAATTGAAAAATCCTTAGGTGGTTCTGATGCGGATTTGTTGATTAATTCAACATTGGATTTAAGACTTTACTTAGGTAATATCTATCATGAAAGAAAAAAATATTCTAAAGCATTAAGACAATATCTTGAAGCTTTAGATAATCTAAATACTACATCTCATTCAATAGATGATTTAGATACCAAATTTGAATTGATCCATTCCAGGAAACCAGAGTTGATTAAAAAAAGAATCCTGTCCATAATTAATGAAGAGTATAAAAAGGACATAAGTGATTTATTTATAGATAAGATTACCATAAATAATATAAATAATTACTTTGATATTTCTCCTTTTATTAATGTTTTTTCGCCAACTGAGTTTTATGATATATTCCATTATGAGGACAAGGACATAGAAATTAAGTCCCTTAGTGAGCTATTATTAAATCTGGATGATAATTATAAAGAAAATCTAAAGACTATATTAAAATTTCTTGGCAATGAAACACTTGCAACTAGGGGGTTAATTATTGTATTAGATAGTGATACTAATACTACCGAAGTAGGGGCAAGCCTTATATCAGGAGATAAAAGGCTGCCAGGTGAGTTTGTCTTATTAAATTCTTTAAGATCTAAAAAAGAATTTCTATTTAATAGAAGCTCAATAAAAAATAATGACAATAAGACTATAGAGGGCTTAATGTCAGATGATTTAGAAGGTATGATGTGTATTCCTATAACTTCCTATGCAAGATACCAAGGTGATAAAATTGATAGAAGAAAATGGGAAACCATACAGAGTAACGACTTAGTTGGATATATATATTTAGAAACGGACAGCTCATTAAATAGATTTGATTTAGCAAGATACGATTTGGTCCAAAGTTTAATAAATATATTGTATTTAAACATAAAAAATGATAGCCTAAGAAGAATATCTATTAGTGATAAGGTTACAAGCACCTTTACCAGGAAATATTTTGAAGATAGATTTGAAATGCTAATGGACTATTATAAAAGGACAGAAAATTCCTTTAGCCTATTGATGATAGATATAGACAAATTCAAGAGAATAAATGATACCTATGGTCACCAAAAGGGTGACAAGGTATTGGAAATGCTTGGTGGAGTTATAACAGATTCTATCAGAGACTCTGACTTAGTAGGTAGATATAGTGGAGAAGAATTTATCGTTATACTCAATAATACTACGACTGAAAGTGGTATGGAGGTAGCAGACAAAATCAGAGCCAATGTGGAAAACATGAAGGTGCCAGGAATAGATAATAAGATAACTGTTAGTATTGGCTTATCTCAGTTTCCTCTCCATAGTACTTTTTCTGATGAACTTATTGCAAAGGCAGATCAAGCATTATACTATGCTAAGGAAATATTAGGTAGAAATAAAATAGCCCTTTGGTATCCTGGTATGAGTGGTGCCTATAACAATGTAGACAAGTTAACAGGTATAGTAACAGGTGACTTAATAAGAGATAATAACAATTTGCTGGCCTTGGTAGATATTGCTGAACTTTCTAAAGATAATAAGTCGTATGAGGAAAAAGCCTTTGACTTTTTGGGAAGGATTGTTGAGGCTGTGAACGGAGAATATGCTTCTTTAATATTGGATAAAGACAACGTCCTAACAAGAGAAAGAGAAGAAAGTAGTTTTACTGTATCCCCATTGATAAATTTCCAACTGGTTAATGAAGTAAATGACATTAGAGAGGGTAAATACTCTATTGATTGGGAAAACTCTGAATTAAAAGATGTACAGGATAATACCAGTTGGAATTCAATACTCCTTGTACCTTTGATAAAAAATGAAGAAGTTAAGGCAACTTTATATATTACTGTACCATTGAAAGAAAAAGAATTTGATGTGAAGGATTTGAATATTTGTAATGTTTTATCCAATATATTTGTTGGTAATTTATAGTTAGGAGGGATTTTATGGCAGCAACTATTAAAGATGTAGCAAGAATGGCTGAAGTATCAATTTCAACAGTATCAAGAGTAATTAATGATTCAAAGCCTGTTAGTCCTGAGGCAAGGAGAAGAGTATTAAAAGCAATTGATGATTTAGGATATAAACCAAATGAGATTGCAAGAAGTTTAGTAACAAAGAAATCTAATTTAATTGGAGTAATTGTTGATGATATAGGAAATTCATATGTATCACAAATAGTCCGTGGAATTGAAGAAGTTGGTAGAATGTATAAATACGATATTTTATTGTGTTCAAGCTATGGCAGCGAAGAAACAGAACTAAGATTTATACAACTATTAATGCAAAAACAAGTAGAAGGTGTAATCATTGTCTCTGAAATAGGTACAACTAAAATTGCAGAAAGTATTTCAAAGTACTCGGTACCTTTTGTATACCTTAATAGATTCTATGACATAGTAAAAACACCTACTGTTGCTATTGATAATGAAGTGGCAAGCAAAATGATGGTTAATCATCTATTGGAATTAGGCCATAAGAATATTCTTTATATATCTAATCATAAGGATATGGATAGAACTATTGAAAAATATAAGGTTAAAGGTTATACAGACGGCATGAATGAAGCTAAATTAAAACCACTTATACATAGTGTAGGTGGATATAAGATAGACGATTCTTACAAATCAGGTGAGGATATCCTTAATATTATAAAGAAGGATAAAGTTACAGCCGTATTCTGTAGCCAGGATGAACAAGCAATTGGTCTAATTAACTACTTGTATGATCAAAAT
>CAZHLF010000054.1:0-11775 GCA_964532845.1 uncultured Tissierella sp. | reverse complement strand
ATTACTTCCAGTAAATATGTTGCTTGCTATTTCAAAAGGTCTTTTCAAATATAAAACCCTAGCAAGTGCAAAAATTGAGTTTATGAATAAGGTCTTCAAGAAAAATATTAGTGAATTTCAAAGAGATAATAATAGTATTTATATATCTGCTCTTACAAATGACATTAATACTATTGACAATAATTACCTGGAGGCAATTTATCAGATAGTCCAAAGTTTAACTATGATAGTCGTTGGAATTTGGGTTATCTATACTGTTAGTCCTATGGTTTTATTAATAGGGATAGGAGTTAGCCTCTTAAGTACACTAATGGTAATGGGCATAAGTAAACCTCTTCAAAAACAACAGCATGGAAGATCAAATCTTTTCGATGGATATACTTCATATATTAAGGAATTCTTAAGTGCATTTTCAATTATTAAAGCTAACGACTTGGAAGAAAAGGTGAGAAATGATTACTTTCATAAAAGTAAAGACATACAGCAAAAAGGGTATATTATTGACAAATTGCTAACTTATTTTCTTTCCTTTCAGCATTTTACAGTTCACCTATCATTTTTTGGAATTGGTATTATAGCAGCTTATATGTCTATAAAAGGAAGTATTACTGTAGGTGGAGTTATATTAATTATAAACAATATTGAGAAGATAATATATCCATTGAATCAAGCGGCAGAGTGGCTTCCAAAAATATTTTCTGTAAAGCCTTTGTTTAATAAAATGGATGAAATGCTTCAAAATAAAACAAAGATTGATGAAACCATTGATATTGAATCATTTAAAAGTGAGATAGAACTAGAGAATGTTTCCTTTGGTTATGATGATGAACTTGTATTGAGAGATGTAAATCTAAATATTAAAAAAGGATATAAATATCTAGTTATTGGACCTAGTGGAGGTGGAAAATCTACACTTTTAAAGCTTTTGAGAAAGTATTTTAATCCAGTGACTGGAATTATTACAATTGATAATGTTGATTTAAGGAATGTTACTAAAAAGAGTTACTTCAGAAATATTGCAAATGTGGAACAGCAGGTATTTTTGTTTGAGGATACATTGAGAAACAACATAACTCTATACAAGGAATATAGTGATGATGAGATAGAGCTTGCTATAACAAGAGCTGGATTAATGGGGTTTGTAAATAATTTGAAGGATGGTTTGGATACTATGCTTTATGATAATGGCAAGAATGTATCTGGTGGAGAAAAAAGCAGAATTGCTATTGCCAGAGGATTACTTGCAAAAACTGATATTATATTTCTAGATGAGGCATTTGCAAGTCTTGATTCAAAGGTTGCAAAGGATATCGAAAAAACTATTCTAACACTTGATGGCGTTACAGTTGTAAATGTAAGTCATGTTATCTTTGATGAAACCAAGGATAAGTACAATCAAATCGTCACAGTTGCTAATGGAAGAATCCACTAGGGGGTAGTATATATGAAGGTTGGAATTGATATAATAAAAACCGAAAGGATTAAAAATATTCTAGAGAAGAACAAATCTGGATTTTATCGTCGAATATTTACCGATAGTGAAATTTCATATATTGAGAATAAGGATTTTAAGACTGCAGCTGGATTATTTGCTGCGAAGGAAGCCATAAGCAAGTTATTAGGTTCGGGAATTGGAGATATAGCATTTAAGGATATTGAGATAATTCATGAAGAAAAGGGAAAACCAGGAGTTAACATAAAGGGAAAGCTTAAGGAGATGCTTTATCTTCAAGGGTTAAATCTTATTGAGTTAAGTATCTCACATGAAGAGGACTATGCAATTGCATATGCTCTTGGCTACAAGGGAGATGAAGAAATAATTGTTCCTGATGAGTTGAAAGGTATCTTAAGGAAAAGAGATTCTAATACTCACAAGGGTGACTATGGAAGAGTGGGAATAATAGGAGGTAGTAGGGGTATGACTGGTGCCCCTTATCTTGCAAGTATGGCAGCTTTACGAAGTGGCGCTGGACTTGTATATAATATTGTTCCTGATGAAATACATGACATTATGTCCATTAAACATACTGAAGTCATAGTTAAGGGGTATTCTAATATAGAAGGATGCCTTAATCATATTAAAGGACTAGATACTATAGTGTTAGGGCCAGGTATGGGAGTAAGTGAAGAAAAAAAGGAATTGGTAAAAGCCATACTAAAGAATTATAAGAAAACTTTAGTCCTGGATGCAGATGGCATAAATCTTATTGATGATAATATGGTTTTATACACAAGGGAAGGGGAAACAATTATTACTCCTCATCCTGGAGAAATGGCCAGGCTTCTTGGAATAGATACAAAAGAGATACAAGGCAACAGAATTAAGTATTCTAAATATTCCTCTGAGAAATATAATGTAATAAGCATTTTAAAAGGTCACGAAACAATTTGCACATATAAAGGTCAAATTTATCTGAATTCAACTGGAAATCCAGGAATGGCTACAGCAGGTAGTGGAGATATTTTATCAGGCATTATTGCTGGGTTTATGGCACAAAGTATAGAGCCCTTTAAGGCATCTAAACTCGGAGTTTATGTCCATGGTCTAGCAGGTGATATGGCTATCCAAGAAAAAGGTGAATACGGTCTTATAGCAAGTGACATACTAGAATGCATTCCAAATGCAGTAAAGATAGTTCAAAATCAGAGGTGATATTTGTTGAAAAGGCTCCTTTTATTGTTCATTACTATATTTTCATTGTTTTTATCTTCATGTAGTGTTAATACTGAAGCTAGAATAATTAAAAAGTTGGAAAAGCAGCTTGATAAATATTCAGGATATAAGACAGAACTAAAGCTAAAAACCATTATGAATGATAAGGAAAGCCAATATAAGATGAAGGAAACATATACATTAGGCAATAAGTATAGGCTTGAAATACTTGAACCTTCAGAAAGCAAAGGTATTACAATAGAATATGATGGGGAGAAAATATATATTCAGCATGCATCATTAAAACAATCTATTACCCTAAACTCTGTTAAGCATTTTGACCAGGGATTATTGATTGGTAAGTTTTTTAGAAATCCTGATTCTGTTAAACATATTGATGAAGAGGAATTGGATGGCGAGAAGTATTATGTATTTAGAAATAAGGTTACAGACAAGAATAAATATAGTCATGAGCAAATAATTTGGTTAAAAAAGAAGGATTTTAAACCTCATTTATTGAAGATAATAGACAGTGAGGGAAATCCGAGAGCTATAATTGAATATACTAACTTTTCCTTTACGAAAGAATGAAAAATTTGATTTGTATGTTAGAAAGCACCACAAAAGTGGTATAATAGATAGATGAAGCATAGCTTCATATATTGCGTTTTTTCTCTAAAGTAAGCCAGGGGGTGGAAATATATGACGGAAGTAGACCAAATGCTTCCAATGATAATAAGCAATAAATCTGATCCCATAATTGAATCTTTGATTATTTATATTAAGGAGAAATGGGATCGTGATATCTATGATAGGCTTAAATGTGGATATTGCGAGATGAGTCAGATAAATTTAACCCTTGCAGAGATGGGATTGGAAGAAGACATGTCTGATTTGGATATATACGTTGCTAGATTAGGGTGTGAGATATCGTGATAGTAAAAAGAGGAGATATTTTTTACGCTGATCTGAGTCCTGTCATAGGATCTGAGCAGGGTGGAGTAAGACCTGTCTTAGTAGTTCAGAATGATGTTGGTAATAAATATAGTCCAACTATAATAATATCTGCAATTACTTCGCAGATAAATAAAGCCAGACTACCGACCCACATTGAAATCAATGCTCCTGATTTTGGACTTCCAAAGGACTCAGTGGTGTTATTAGAACAAATAAGAACCATAGACAAAAAAAGACTTAGAGAAAAAATAGGTAAATTCGACGAGGATATGATGAGAAGAGTCGATGAAGCACTAAGGATAAGTATAGGACTAAAATAAACTATACAATACTATAATCCTGAATACATATAAAAAATAAGCCCCCTGGCTTATTTTTTTTGTTCAAAAAAAGTAAGCCTATTTACTATGTTTATGAAATTTTATGTAGTATAATATCATCTAGGTATGTAAAATGAATGGGAAAGCTTTAGGAGGTATATAATGAAAATAAAGAAAACATTTGTCGCTTTGGGGGCTGCAGCTTTATTAGTAGGTTCAACGGCTGTATTTTCTGAACCAGGTTCACAATCAGACCCATTAGTAACTTTAAGTTATGTAAATAATAGGATAGAACAGATAAAGACATACATCGACGACAAATTGTCAAGTGGAGAAAATAATACCTTTGCAATGGAAATTGTTGAACTTAAAAAAGGACAATTTCTTATCGCTAATGCGGGAACAGAAATTATACTTAGAGGTGGAAAGGGTACCGCTATAGTAAGCCATCTTGGAGGACTTCAGGATATTACTGAGGGCGTTGATTTAGGAGAGGGTGCAAATATACCACTATATCATCTTCTATTAGTGCCAAGAGATGATGGAAGAGGAGTATATTGTACTACAGATGCAATTTTTATGGTTAGAGGAAGTTATAAGGTACAATAAGTTTTCATTTAGCTTTTAGCTAAAATGTAAATATATATATTAAAAGGGAGGAGGGAAAGAAATTTAATGAAAGTACTACATTTAATTAGTGGTGGAGATACAGGTGGTGCTAAAACACATATTATCTCACTATTAAAGGGTTTAAACAAACTAATGGATGCTAAAGTCGTATGCTTTATAGAGGATACATTCTATTTTGATGCAAAAAAAGAAGGCTTAAATATTGAAGTATATAAACAAAAGAATAGGGCTGACATGAGTGTAGTAAATCGTCTAGCAGATGAAATCAATAATGATGGTTATGATATTGTTCATTGTCATGGAGCAAGAGCTAACTTTATTGCTATGTTCCTAAAAAGGAAGATAAAAAGACCTTTAATCACCACAATTCATAGTGACTATAAATTGGATTTTAAGGATAACTTCTATAAAAGGCTTGTATATACTAGCCTAAATACTGTTGCTCTTAAGGTTTTTAACTATTATATAGCAATTTCTGATACTTTTAAGGAAATGCTTAAAAGCAGGGGATTTAAGGAAGATAGAATTTTTGTAGCCTATAATGGAATAGACATAGAGGATAAATTAGAAATAATTCCTAAAAAAGAATTTTTGGATAAGTTTAATGTGAATTATGAGGATAAGAAAATAGTAGGTATCGTAGCAAGATTGGATTTGGTCAAGGATCATGATTTATTTATAAAATCTGCAGCTGGAATTTTGAAGACTAGAAAGGATATAATATTCTTAATTGCAGGTGATGGTAATCTTGAAAATGAGCTGAAACTCAGTACCAGAGAGCTTGGGATAGAAAATAATGTCTATTTTCTAGGCTATGTTCAGGATACTGATTCATTCTTTAATGCAATTGATATCAATGTTCTCACATCAAAAAGTGAGAGCTTCCCATATGTAATATTGGAAGGGGCTAGATTGAAGAAGCCTATTATTACTACTAATGTTGGTGGTATTAGAAATCTTATAAAAGATGAAGAAAATGGTTATTTAATCCCTGTAGGAGATGTTGAAGCCCTACAGACAAGGATATTGGCTCTTATAGATAATGAGGAGCTGTTAAATAAGCTTGGCGAGAATTTGTTTAATGATGTTAAAGAAAATTACTCTACCAGAGCAATGGGACAAAGACATATTGAAATATACAATGAGATAATAGAGTTAAGTGGAGGTAAGTGATGAAAATTATTAACGAAAAGGGTAAGCTGTTTGGAATAATCAACATAATTGATTTATCTGTTATATTGATACTTGCTTTATTAGTAGTAGGTGGAGCTTCAAGGCTTAAGACAAGGCCAATAGTTGCTACTGCAACTACTCCTGCAACTATAACATTTGAAGTATCTGATGTAAGATTAGCAACAGTTGAAGGTATTAAAGAAGGAGATCCAATTTATCATTATGATAAGGGTGGATATATAGGCATAATAGAAAATGTAACATATGAACCATATAAAGAGCCTGTTGAAGTTGATGGAAAATGGGTCAATATGGAGGTTCCTGAAAAGTATGTAGCAACTTTTACAGTAGATGCAGAAGTAAAAAACAATCCTGATGTAATTGTTGCTGGAGACGAGCAAATGCGAATTGGTGTAGAATTTAGAGTAAAGAATAAGAGTATAGCTTTCTTCGCAAGAGTAATGGGAATTGAACTAGAGTAATTTAGGAGTGGTTGTATGTATAACAGCATTGTTGTTAGGTCATTAGTAAGGCTCTGGAACTTTTTTGCTTTATTTTACGATGAAAGTTTTCTTAAAAGATGTGTAGAGGCAATTAAGAGATTTTGGATGTATATATCCAGAGGTTCAGCAGTTAAGGAATTTTTTATTTCCAGAAACTCACTAATAGACAAGACTATTTTTTATAGAATTTATTCTTTAATAATAGATATAATAAATAAGGTTTTGATAGCTATCAACGCCTTCTTTCATAGACTGAAAAAGGCTAGTTATTTTTGTAGAAGTATAAAATTTATTTATGAAAAAATAAGAAGCTTCTACGAGAAAAATTTGAAGATTAAAATGGATAGTTCTTCCATAGTGACTTTTATCAGAGATCTATTTTCTGCAGATGAGGAAGGTGATCAATGGTGGTAGTAAATACATTGGCACTGATGGGGGCAACATTTTTAATGCCATTTTTACCAGATATGGCAGGTCTTTTGATGATGTACTCCCTAGTTGGAATATATTTATTTAATGATGTCCTAAATGAGCATAAGGACTTAACTAAATCAAGTATGGATATACCTATAATTTTGTATGTAATAGTAATTATCATTTCAACATTTACATCAATAAACTTTATGGGAAGTTTCAGGGATTTAGCTCTTCATTTAGGCGGTTTAAGTTTTGTATTTGTTATGTCAAATAGCATAAAGACTAAGAATGCTTTTAATGCCATTGTTACAGTAATGGTATTTTCAGCATCACTAGTTGCATTATATGGTATATATCAATATTTCGTTGGTGTAGAGATAGATAAAGCATGGTTAGATGTTGAGAATAACCCAGATATAAGGGTAAGAGTTTTTTCAGTATTCCATAACCCGAATATCCTTGCAGAATATCTGATTATGGTTATTCCATTATCAGTAGGATTATTATGGTACACTAAGAAGATTAGTAAAAAGATTATATTTTTAGGAACGACTTTAATAATGATTTTGGCAATGCTAATGACACTTTCAAGAGGAAGTTGGGTGGGTTTTGCATTTTCAGCCCTAGTTTTTATACTTTTAATAGAGAAGAGACTACTTTTATCAATAATCCCGATTTCTCTTGGAGCAGTATATTTTTTGCCTCAGACAATAATGAACAGAATCCTTAGTATAGGAAACTTTGCTGATTCCTCAATTGCTTATAGATTTACTATGTGGGAGATTACTTTGGATATAATTAGGGACTATCCTATAGCAGGAGTAGGATTTGGACATCTTCCATTTAAGCAAGTCTTTGAAACTTATATAAGAACAATGCCTATATATCATTCCCACAACACTTATCTTCAAACTGCAGCAGAGATGGGAATACCAGGACTCTTAGTATTACTGTTCCTTCTTTTTATATTGTTTAAATATGGTATATTAAATTTAGTAAAATCACAGGATAGATATATAAAAATTCTATCAGCTGGTGCACTTTCCAGTCTGGCAGGTGTATTGGCACATGGTATAGCAGAAAATGTATTGTATTTACCAAGAATTATTTTTACATTCTGGATATTGGTAGGCTTTATACTAACTTTGGATAGAATAAATAGCCAACAGCTTAAGGAGAATTAAAATGGAAGATAAAAAGTCCATACTAATGTCTGGATACTATGGTTTTGATAATAGTGGAGATGATGCTATTTTAAAAGCTATAGTAAAGGACATAAGAAACATTAGAAAAGATATAGAAATTACTGTACTATCCAACAATCCACATAAAACTAAGGAGATGTACGACGTAAAGGCTGTAAATCGCTTTAGTTTATCTGAGGTCTTTGGAGCTATTAGGTCTACATCTTTGTTAGTAAGTGGTGGAGGTAGTCTTCTTCAGGATGTTACTAGCAATAGATCTCTATGGTATTACTTGGCTGTTATGACTTTAGCCAAAATATTTGGGAAACCTGTGATGGTTTATGCCAATGGAGTAGGTCCTATTAGTGGAGGATTTAATAGATTTCTTACAAAACTAGTCCTAAACGGAGCAGATATAATAACATTACGAGATGGAAACTCAAAGAAATATATAGAGAATATTGGGGTATCAAATAAAGAGGTTTATGTTACAGCTGATCCAGTTTTTACTCTAGAGCCAGTATCTAGAGACATAGTATTAGATATCTTTAAAAAAGAGGGAATAAAGGATAGAAATAAACTTATTGGAGTTTCAGTACGTGAATGGAAAAAGGCTGAAAACCTTGAGGAAAATATTTCAATAGTTATTGATGAGATGATTAAAAAGTATGATGCCAATGTTCTTCTAATACCTATGCATTATCCCGAGGACCTTGTATTTAGTGAAAAAGTGCTAAGTCTACTTAAGAATAAAGGAGCTTACATACTTAAAGATAAGTATTCTGTTGAGGAGATAATGGGGGTCATTAGAGAACTAGATATGATAATTGCCATGAGACTTCATTCTCTAATATATGCTGCAACTCAATCTATACCAATGGTGGGCCTAGTATATGACCCTAAGGTAGTAGGTATTTTAGAGAGCATTGATATGAAATTTATGACAGATGTTGAAGCATTGGATGTTAATACACTTCTATCAGATATAGATACTGTATGGAGTGATAAAGAAAATATAAAGATTGAGCTTAATTCTCAGGAGCAGAAACTAAAGGATATGGCACTTAAGAATATAGACTTAGTATGCGAAATCTTAAGGTAGGTGAAAACATGGATAAATTGAGTATAATGGGTGTAAGAATTGATAATGTCTCCATGGATGAAGTTGTAAAAATTTCAGAAAAAAAGATAGAAGAAAATGAACAGTATATAATCTATACTCCCAATACTGAATTCGTTATGATGTGCCAAAAAGATGAAGAATTTTTCAGATTAATGAATAAGTCCGATATTAATATTCCAGATGGGGTAGGATTAATTTATGCAGCTAAGATTAAAAAGCATCATCTAAAGGAAAAGGTGGCAGGATATGATTTATCTGTAAATTTGCTAAAGATGGCAAATGATAAAGGACTAAAGCTTTATGTAGTGGGTGGAAAACCAGGGGTGGCTGATTTAGCTATGAAAAATGTTAAAGAAACTTATCCCAGAATAAATATTGTTGGAGCACAGCATGGGTATTTCAAGGGATCACATCTTGGGAATTTTGGTCATGAAGATGAATTGGCTATCATTGAAGATATAAATAAGCACCAGCCTCATATTCTCTTTGTGGGTTTTGGCGCTAAAAAGCAGGAGCAGTGGATAGAGCATAATAAGGACTTATTAAAGGCCAATATTATAATCGGAAACGGTGGAACATTGGATGGATTGGCGGGCCTTGTAAAAAGAGCACCAGATATATTTATTAAATTAGGTTTGGAATGGCTGTACAGACTTGTAAAGGAGCCAAAAAGAATTACAAGGCAAATTGTTCTGCCAGTATTTATGTTGAAGGTGATTTTTGGAAACAATAATATTGTTAAAGTGATAGAGTGATAAAAATGTAAATCATAAATAGTGTTAATTTATATTTAATATACATTTGATGCTTAACGAATAAAAAGGAGGATATTAATGAATATTGATAATTTAGCAATTAATACTTTAAGGATGCTTTCTGCTGAACAAGTAGAAAAGGCAAAATCAGGGCATCCAGGTTTACCATTAGGTGCTGCACCTATGGCATATACACTATGGTCAAAGATTATGAAACACAATCCTAAGAATCCTAAATGGGTTGACAGAGACAGATTTATATTATCAGCTGGTCATGGTTCAGCATTAATATACTCATTATTGCACCTATTTGATTATGGATTGGAAATGGATGATTTAAAAAACTTCAGACAATTGGATAGTAAGACACCTGGTCATCCTGAATTTGGTCATACAGTAGGAGTAGAAGCTACAACTGGTCCATTGGGACAAGGTATTGCAAATGGTGTTGGTATGGCTATGGCAGAAGCACATTTAGCTGCAAAGTTTAATACAGAGGATATAAAGTTAATTGATCACTATACCTACATTCTTTCAGGGGATGGCTGTTTAATGGAAGGTGTCAGTAATGAGGCAGCATCATTAGCAGGATCATTAGGTCTTGGCAAGCTTATAGTCCTATATGATTCAAATAGCATTACAATTGAAGGTAGAACTGAACTTGCTTTCCATGAAAGCGTAAGAGGCAGATTTGAAGCTCTTGGCTGGTCAACTCTACTTGTTGAAGATGGAAATGATATAGAGAAGATTAATGAAGCAATTGAACTTGCAAAGAAGGATGAAAAGCCTACACTTATTGAAATCAGAACAGAAATAGGATATGGTACCTTAAAGCAAGGAAAAGCTTCAGCTCATGGTGAACCACTTGGGGCAGAAAGTATGGATTATTTAAAAAATCATATTGGCTGGAATAACGATATGTTCCATGTTTCGGAAGAAGTAAGAGAACATATGAAGAGCCTTGTTAAAAAAGGTGTTAATGAAGAAGAAGTATGGAATGCAAAATATGAAGAATATAAGAATAAATATCCTGAACTAGCTAAGGAGTTTGAAAGCTGGATTAACATGGAATTACCTATGGATTATCTACAATCAGAGGAATTCTGGAGTTTTGAAAAAGATATGGCTACAAGAGAAGCATCGGGGATTCTAATTAACAGAATTGCTGACAAAGTCCCAAATCTATTTGGAGGTTCAGCTGATTTAGCTCCTTCAAATAAGACTAACATGAAAAACAGAGAGTCCTTCTCAAGTGAAAACTACGAAGGTTCAAATATTCACTTTGGAGTAAGAGAACATGGAATGGCTGCAGCACTTAATGGTATGATGCTACATGGAGGAGTTAGACCATATGGTGGAACATTCTTCATATTCTCAGATTATATGAAACCATCAATGAGATTATCATCCTTAATGAATCTACCAGTTACCTATGTATTGACTCATGATAGCATTGGTGTTGGAGAGGACGGACCAACACATCAACCAATCGAGCAACTGGCAATATTTAGAGCTCAACCAAACTTCATTACTTTTAGACCTGCAGATGCAAGGGAAACAGCAGCTGGATGGTATACAGCACTAACTAGAAAGAATAGCCCAGTTGGTTTAGTATTAACCAGACAGACTCTACCACAACTTGATGGAACTGGTAAGGATGCTCTAAAGGGTGGTTATGTAGTGAGAAAAGAAAAGGGCAACCTTGATATAATTCTTATAGGAACTGGCTCAGAAGTACAACTATGCTATGAAGCAGCAAAAGTACTTGAGGAAAAGGGTATAGGAGCAAGAGTTGTGAGTATGCCATCAATGGAATTGTTTGAAGAGCAATCTGAAGAGTACAAAATGTCCGTATTACCAAAACACATTACAAAGAGAGTGGCTGTAGAAGCAGGCTCCTCATTTGGATGGCATAAATATACTGGATTTGAAGGAAAAATAATCTCTATAGATAGCTTTGGTGCTTCAGCTCCGGCAAATCAATTGTTTAATAAATTCAATTTAACTTTAGAAAATGTAATAAATGTAATAGAAGAATTGCTTTAATTTAGGGACAAAGG
>CAZHLF010000053.1:0-11828 GCA_964532845.1 uncultured Tissierella sp. | reverse complement strand
GGAAAGAGAAAAGAGTTTTACAAGAATGATGGAAATTGCTTTGGAATTAGCATAATTAAATTTAGATAGCGAGGTGAGGAAATCTTTACCTCGCTTTATATTTTATTAAAATGAATGCTGAAAATTAAAGTTCGAATACAAGAATGTGAATATGCTACCTGCTTTTAGAAGAAATATATATTTAAATTCGTTATTTTTTTGCCAACATACTTTATTAAATATGTTATATTATTTAGTTGATTTTTACATAGTATGTGGTATAATCTATTTAGGTAATCGATTACCTGAGTATTATTAAAAAAATGGTGATAGTATATTTGCTAGTACTAAAAAAATATTCTTTAGGTAATCGATTACCTAATTTTTTAGGGGTGTGATATTGTGACTATAAAACGTATAGCGGAATTAGCTAATGTATCAAGTGCCACAGTATCCAAGGTTATGAACGGGAAAGACCAAAATATTAGTGAAGCTACTAGACAAAGGATATTGAAGATCATCCAAGAGGAAGGATATATTCCAAATGGTATAGCAAAGAGTCTAAAGGTTAAGAAGACCAAGACTATTGGTATCATATTACCTGATGTTATGAACTTATTCTATTCCGAGCTATGCAGGGGAGCAGAGGATATGGCTGAAGCCAGTGATTACTCCATCATTATATGCAATACTGACAATGATGAAAATAAGGAATATAAATATTTGCAGATTCTACAGGAAAAAATGGTAGATGGAATTATCATGACAGCCACTGAAAGTAGTTCTAACAATACCTTTGAAAAAATTAGCATACCTATGGTTCTCGTTGATAGGGATATTGATTTTGGCAATAAAGTAGGACGTATAGTAGTAGATAATATAGAACCTGCATACGAGGCTACAAAACATCTTATCCAGAAGGGCTGTAAAAGAATAGGACTTATATCCTCGGTAAGGAAAAACAGACCATCAATTAATAGATATAATGGATTTGAAAAAGCTCTTCTTGAATCTGGACAAGCTATCGATGAAAGTATTATTTATTTAGATAACTTTTCTATAGATTGCGGATATGAAGGAGCATTAAAAATCTTAAATGATCCAAATATTGACGGGGTTTTTTGCGGGAATGACTTAATTGCTGTTGGTGCTATTAAGGCAATTAAGGAGAAAGGAAAAAGAGTTCCTGAGGATATTAAGGTAGTTGGATTTTATGATATTTCTATTTCTAGGTATGTTGATCCACCACTTACTACTATAAAGCAACCTATTTATAAAATGGGTAATGAAGCTGTTGAGATGTTGGTGGATATAATAGAGTCCAAAGAAGTAGAGTTGAAGAAGGTCCTTAAGGCTCAGTTGGTAGAAAGAAAAAGCACCTAAAACGTTTAGAGGATGAGGTTCATATTCCAGAGGAAGGTACTAAATCAAGCTGTAACATTACTTAATTAAATGATAAAACAATTATCATAATATCCATTAAAAAAGGAGAGATTTCAATCAAAAAAGCAAAATATTTATCAATTGTGTTAGCATCCCTTTTATTACTCAGTGCATGTACTAATTCAGCCAAACCTGACAGTGGACAAGCTCCAGCAGATGGTAAACCTAAATTTATTTTTGTTGTAACTGACCAACTTGGTGATAAGTCATTCAATGACTCTGCTGCAGATGGAACAAAGAGAATTACTGAAGAACTTGGTTATGAAACTAAAATAGTTGAAATTGGTAGAGATCAAACAAAATGGGAACCAACCATACTAGACATTTCCGAAAGTGGAGAATATACAGCAATCTTCCTAAATGGATCAGGTACACAGGAAATTGTTGAACGTATAGCTGGGGACTTCCCAGATCAAAAATATGTACTATTCGATGCTGTTATTGAAGAAGGAGCTTTCGACAATATATATGCGATTTCTTACAAGCAAAATGAAGGTTCATATTTAGGTGGAGTTGTTGCAGGTTTAGTAACAAGCTCAGAAATGGAGTACGCTAATGCTGACGATAAGATTGGATTTATCGGCGGAGACGAAGGCCCTATAATCAGTGACTTCTTAGTAGGATATATCGAAGGTGCAAAGTCTGTTAACCCAGATGTTAAGGTTTATGTATCATATGTAGGTAGCTGGACAGATACTGCTAAAGCTAAGGAATTGGCTAATGCTCAGTTTAGTCAAGGTGTAGATATTATTTTCCCTGCTGCTATGACTGCAGGACTTGGTGTTATCGAAGCAGCTGCAGAACAAGATAAATATATTATTGGAGTAGACTCAGATCAAGCTTCATTACTAGGCGAGACTGATGAAGAAAAGGCAAATGTTATATTAACTTCAGTAGTAAAAGAAGTTGGACAATCACTATTTATCTATGCTGAAAAAGTAGGTAATGGTGAAGATCAATATGGTATAACAGATGTTTTAGGTGTTCAAGAGAAAACAACTGACATCGTAGAAAATGAGTATTATTTAAAGAATGTTCCTCAAGAAATTCGTGACAAGGTGACAATATCTAGAAGTGAAATTGTTTCAGGAGCAATTAAGGTATCCACAGCCCTAGGAGTAGAGCAAAGTACTGTGAATGAAATAATTAATTCAGTAAAACCTTAATCGTTAGGATTATTAAAGCCTAGAAGAATGGAGGAGACTAAATGACTGAACTCTTAAGAATGGAAAACATCAAGAAGGTCTATTCTAATGGTGTAGTTGCAAATAAAGATGTTAATCTCAGCATTAACAAGGGCGAAATCCACGCTTTGATGGGCGAAAACGGAGCAGGTAAGAGCACTTTAATGAAAATACTCTTTGGGCTAGAGCAGCCTGATGAAGGAAAGATACATTTAAAAGGAAAGGTTGCACAAATTTCAAATCCATCTCATGCGATTCAAATGGGAATAGGAATGGTCAACCAGCATTTCATGCTGGTTGACAACCTTATGGTATATGAGAATGTTATTTTGGGAATGGAACCTAAGGCAGGCGTATTTATTGATAAACAAAAGGCCATAAACCTTGTTCAAGAGTATGCCACCAAATTTAATCTACACATCAGTCCAACAGATGTGGTTGAGAATCTTTCGGTTAGTCAAAAGCAGAAGATTGAAATATTAAAGGTGCTTACCAGAGGGTCCGAGCTCATCATATTAGATGAACCTACAGCAGTATTGACGCCACAGGAAACAGACGAACTGTTTCAGCAACTAATATTATTAAAAGAAAGTGGATATACAATAGTATTTATAACACATAAAATCCAAGAGGTCATAGAAATCTGTGATCGCATCACTGTGCTTCAAAAGGGAAGAACGGTGGGTACTATTGATGTAGAGGGAACAAGCCCTGAAGAAATCTCTAAAATGATGGTAGGTCGTGATGTACTACTTAATGTAGAAAAGGATACTTTAGATCCAGGGGATGAGATGCTCTCAGTTAAGAACTTATCCGTATATGATGACTTAGGTATTAAAGTGGTGGATGATGTCTCCCTAACCCTTTATAAAAACCAGATTGTAGGTATTGCTGGTGTAGAAGGTAATGGACAGTCACAGCTTGCGGATGCCATCTTCGGCATTATGCCAGTTTCTCAGGGAACAATTATTTTAAACCAAGAGAATATTACAAAAAATTCTATAAAGGAAAGGCGTAATAAGGGACTAGGATATATTCCCGAAGACCGTATTGCAACAGGATCAGCTACTAGTTTGTCTATATGGGAAAATCTATTTGCTGATAAAGTAGAAAAGGATAAAAAAGGAAAATTAGGGCTCATTAATATAAAAAAGATAAAACAAGATTCTGAAGCCTTAATTAAAAAGTACAATATTGTTTCTATGAATAATGAGCAATCATTACAAATGCTCTCAGGTGGAAATATGCAGAAGGTTGTAGTTGCTAGAGAGCTTTCTTCTAATCCTAATGTTCTTATGGCAAATCAACCTACACGTGGTATTGACGTTGGAGCTCAGGAGTTTATCTGGAAAGAGCTAGTAAAATTTCGTGACGATGGAAAAGGAGTATTGCTAATTTCTGCAGATCTTAATGAGCTCTTGGAACTTAGTGATATAGTAATTGTAATGCATAAAGGAAAAATTGTAGCTAGACTAGACAATACAATAAAGATTTCAGAAGATGAAGTAGGACTTTATATGTTAGGCGTTAAAACTCAGCAAATGGAAGGTGATCAGAATGAAAAATAAAGTACAACGTGTTGAATTATTGAAAATGCTTACGGCCATTCTGATTTCTCTTTTCATTGTTTTTGTAATTATAATATTTGTTAGTGATGATCCATTGGGTTCCATAAATAGTTTTGTTTTGGGACCACTAAAGTCAGTAAGAAGAATAGGAAATATTATTGAACTTATGATACCTTTGATGTTCTCCGGTCTAGCTATTATCTTTCTCTTCCGAACTGGATTATTTAACCTATCAGGGGAGGGAGCAATATTCTCTGGAGCCGTTGTTGCTACCATAGTTGCCTTACAATCTGATTTACCACCATTACTTCGTATAAGCATGGCAATACTTTCAGCTGGAGTAGTGGGAGCATTGGTCACATTTATTCCAGGTTTCTTAAAGGTGAAATTTAATGCTAATGAAATAGTTACATCACTTATGCTCAACTTTGTTTGTCTCAATGTTGGACTTTATTTTATTCAGGAATTTTTCTTGGATCCAAACATTAACTCATCCTATTCCTATAAGTTCGATGCTGGAGTTGTCCTTCCAAAATTGATAAATGGTACTCGAGTGCATATGGGACTTGTTATTGCATTAGTAGTCATAGCTATTTCATGGTTGATTCTTAATAAATCAGTTTTTGGTTTTAAAAGTAAGTTAGTTGGTGCAAATCAAAAAATGGCAGAGTACGTTGGAATTAAAAGTACGGCTGTCATTCTTCTTAGACAACTAATTGGAGGAGCGGTTGGAGGTATGGGTGGCTCTGTGGAGTTAGTTGGTATGTATAATCGCTTCCAATTTGGAGGTTTAACTGGATATGGATGGGATGGAATACCTATTGCAATTATTGCAAGACACAATCCTAAATATCTGCCTTTTGCAGCACTATTTATGAGTTATCTAAAAATTGGGGCAGATATCATGGCCAGAGAAAGTAATGTTCCTTTCGAAATCGTTCAGATTATACAAGCTGTAATGATAATATTTATTTCAGCACAGGCTCTATTAAGTGGTTATAAGAAGAAGGTAATGATGCAAGAAATTAATCGCATGGAAAAGGAGGCTATGATCAATGAATAATATAGTAGACATGATTTTTAGTGCAGATTATCTATTTACGGTTCTACGTGTTATGACTCCGATTCTATTTGCTTCTTTAGCGTGTATGATGTTCTATAAGGGTGGGGTTGATGCCATTGGAACGGAAGGTATGATGTTGACCTCATCTTTGATAGGAGTATTGGGAGCCCATTATTCAAGTAGTTTCATTGGAGGTATTCTTTCTGGAATGGTCTGCGGTGCACTACTTAGCATTTTATACGTATATATGACAAATAAAATATTGGCTAATGATATTCTTGCAGGAATATCTATAAATACCTCTGCAAGTGGTATTACTGTATTCCTACTATATTTATTAGCGGGAGAGAAGGGTTCGTCACAGAATCTTCCTAGCCCAACAGTGCCAAATATTCATATTCCTATATTAAAGGATATACCAATTCTTGGAGAGGTATTATCTGGGCACAGTCTTTTAACTTATTTAGGTTTTGCTATGGTAGTGTTCACCTACTACTTTTTATATAAAACACCTACTGGATTACGGATTAGGGCTGTGGGCAAAAATCCTGGTGCAGCAAGCTCCGTAGGTATTAATGTTGTAAAAACACGTTATCTTTCAGCAGGTATAGCTGGTGCATTAGCTGGATTAGGTGGTGTATTCATGTCCATGTCATATATTTCTAATTTTACTAGAGATATGGTGGCTGGAAGAGGTTTCATAGGTATGGCTGCAGAGGGTATGGGACGAGGAAATCCTTTAGGAGTATTTTTATCATCTCTACTATTTGGTGCAGTAGATTCTTTAGCTATAAGGTTACAAGGGATGAATCTTCCTGCTAGACTAGTACAAGCTATTCCCTATATTATAACTATCATTGTTATAACTGTATATTCCTATATAGATACTAAGAAGAAAAAACGAAAAGTAAAGGAGTAGATCATATGAAAAATAAAGTTGAATTTTTTAAAGGAAAGACTGCAAGAGAAATTAACATAGCACTAATTAATGCAACTGAACCAAGACTGCAAACTGAAGAAGAGGCTGGTTGGACTCAAAACTATTTAGATATAGCAGCAATTGAGGCTAATCATTATAGAAAACGTTGGTTCTCAGAGGTTCCAGGATCAATGGCACCAGATCATGTAATTATAGGTGCTATACAAGCTCAACAAAATAAAGGTTATGACGTTTCAGAAGCTGAAAAGCTTATTGCTCCTACACAAGTAGCATATGAAAATAATGACCACAGTACTTTAATTAAGAACATTGCTTTGATTTTCAAACTGCTTTCTGAAGCACCAAAGAATGAGAATGATGAGTACTGGAATTATCCTCAATATGAATCATTTGAACTGTATCTTGAAAAGATAACATTCCCTGCTCCAGTGGAAGTTAACTTAAGTGAAGAAGAAATGAAGGAAAAACTTCATGCTGCATGGAGTTCACAAATTGCTGGTGGGGCTCTTGGAACTATTATTGAGGGATATACTACTGATAATATCCGTAAGAAGTTCGGTGAGGTTAGAGGATATTTAAGAAAACCTTCCACACACAATGATGACGTTTTATTTGAACTTGCTGCCATTGATGCTGTTATTAAAAAAGGCAAAGATGTAACTGCTGATGATATAGCTCTTGAATGGATATCAAATATTGAATACGCATGGTCTGCTGAGGAAGTGGCTATGCAAAATTTAAAGCGTGGAATTTTCCCACCAGAAAGTGCCAAGCTGAATAACCCTTGGAATGAATGGATAGGCGCTCAAATGAGAGGCTCCATCTTTGGACTATTTGCACCAGGAAATCCTGAACTAGCTGCTAGATTGGCATGGATGGATGGTTCTATATCCCATGTAAACAATGGCATTATGGGTGAAGTGTTTAATGCTGTTCTAACTTCCTTATCTTGGATTGATTCAGATGTTAGAAGTATATTAAAGAAGAGCATTGACTTGATTCCACATGATAGTGAGTACTACTCTGTAGTTAAGTTTGCATATGATCAATGTTTACAGCATGATTCATGGGAGCCTGCTTGGAGGGCTTGTGAGGAAAAATACAGAAGGTATAATTGGATACACACTTATCCAAATGCTGCTGCAGAAGTAATAGCATTATACTATGCTAAAGAAGACTTTGATGAGTGTATGCATATCATAGCTATGTGTGGACAGGATGTAGACTGTAATGCTGGTATGATTGGTACTATTTATGGAGTAATTCACGGTTTTGCAGGTATTGACCACAAGTGGTTAGAACCATTTAACGATGAATTTGAGAGCCTTTATAAGGGATATGAGAAAACTACTATGAAGAATATTGCGCTAGCAACTTATGATGCTTATATGGCTCTAAAGGGAGAGTAAGCATATGTCAAAGGTTCTTGTAGTAGGAAGTATTAATATTGATAAAACTACTATACTTCATCACTTACCCCAAATTGGAGAAACCATATTAGGTGATAATGTGACTGAGTCCTGTGGTGGAAAAGGTGCAAATCAAGCCTATGCTGCAGCAAAACTCGGTGCAGAAGTTACTATGTTAGGTGCTGTAGGTAACGATGCTGAAGGGCAGAAAGCATTGGATAACATGAAAAGCGTTGGCATCAATGTTGAACATATTTATATTTCTGACAAGCCTACCGGGATCGCTACTATATTGGTTACTAGGCAAGGGGAAAATATGATAATTGTAATACCAGGATCCAATATGGACTGCAGTGTAGATTATCTGAAATCCCATGTTGACTTAATTAAACAAGCTGATATTATACTAATGCAGTTTGAAATTCCAATGGAAAGTATAGAATTTGTGATAGATAATAAAGGAGATAATACAATTATTGTATTGGACCCTGCTCCATATAATGATTATTTCACCTTCCAAGATCTAGAAGATGTAGATATACTAACACCAAATGAAACTGAACTACAGCATCTTACAGGGAAAAACCTGCAGGATAATGAAGAATGGAAGGCAGTTGTAGAGGAGCTTATGACATATGGACCAAAGCATAGTATAGTGACTTTAGGGGGTAAGGGTGGATATCATATTCATAAGAATGGTTATGAGTTGTTTCAATCTGTACCAGTGCAGGCAGTTGATTCCACAGCAGCCGGAGATACATTTAATGGGGCATTAGCAAGCAGAATCTCAAAAGGATATGATTTGAATGAAGCAATACATTGGGCAAATCATGCTGCTGCTATTTCTGTCACTCGTATGGGGGCCCAGGATTCGATTCCGAGTGAACAGGAAGTAGAAGAATTTATTGAAGCAAGATTAAGTATTTAATAAGATTTTCAATAGCATACGGTAATAATTTACAAGACTCCTCCAAATAAGATAAATTAAAATAATTAATCTACTTTGGAGGGGTTTATTTATGTGGTGGGTATGCTGTATATTAAGAGATAGAAAAGAAAAATAAATAAAAAAAGAGGAGGAACTATGATTAAGAATCCTGTTTTAATAGATACAGATCCAGGTGTAGATGATACTTTTGCCATTATGATGGCAAAGGGGAGTGATAAACTAGATATTAAGGCTATGACAGTAACATGTGGAAATGTAGGACTGAAAAGCACCTTAAGAAATGCCCTTGGAATATGCGATATTCTAGGAATTGATGCGCCAGTTTATAAGGGTGCAGAAAAGCCGATGATAGTAGAATTAAGAGATGCTGCAGAGTTTCATGGAGAATCAGGTCTGGGTGGATATATTTACCGGAATATAAAGAAGAAGCATGAAGAGGAATATGCCTGGGATGGAATATATAAAGTGGCTAAAGAGTGTGATGGAGAGCTTACTATTATAGCCCTTGGACCACTAACAAACATAGCAATAGCACTACTTAAGTATCCAGACCTACCAAAATATATAAAGAGAACTGTAATTATGGGTGGAACATTTGAAGATTTCGGTAATTGTGTTCCAAATTCAGAGTTTAATTTCTGGATAGATCCCCATGCAGTAGAAATAGTTTTGAATGCTGATATGAAAACTGAAATCTATGGTCTTAATTGTACAAGACAGGCCACTTTATCTGTTGAAGAAATGTCCCTTGTAAAAAATCCTGACCCTAAGATAGAAGAGCTAATCAGACACATGGAGGCATTTGATATCCACCTGGCTAAAGATAAAGGAAGAGTTCCTACGATTCATATTCCTGATGGAGTAGCTATGGCTGGAGCTATTGATTCATCTCTATTTGAACTTGAAAAGCACCATGTAGTCTGTGTAACAGAAGGTGGAAATATTCAAGGATGGAGCTTGATTGACCATAAAAATAAGTTGGGTAAAGAGCCAAATACATTAGTTGCTAAAAAGGTAGATAAAGAAGGCTTTATGAAGTTATTGCTTGGAATAAACTCATTAAGGGGTGAAGATTAATGAAGAGAATACCAATTATTATGGACGTGGATACTGGAATAGATGATGCTATAGCCATATATTTAGTAGCAGGCAGTGAAGAACTAGACCTTAAAGGAATAACAGTTGCTGCTGGAAACCAAACCATTAATAAAACCCTAAGAAATACACTAAAGATAGCAGATATGCTAAGATTAAATGTACCTATAGCCAAGGGTGCTGTAAAGCCACTTTTAGGTGAAGGAGTAACAGCTGAAGAAGCCCATGGTGAAAGTGGCCTAGGATTTCATGTAGATGAAAATGTAAACTATCCTCTATCCCCAATGAGTGCAGTGGAATTGATGGCTCATATAATCCAGAATTCTGAGGAGAAAATTACTCTACTTCCTACAGCACCATTAACAAACATAGCCACATTTTTATTGGCATATCCTCATTTAAAGGATAGAATAGAAAAAATTTGCCTAATGGGTGGAGGAGCTCTAGATTTTAATCAAAGTCTGGCAGCAGAATTTAATATATATGTAGATCCAGAAGCAGCTAAAATCGTATTTAATTCAGGTATACCTATTATAATGTGTGGATTGGATGTAACACACAAGGCTTATATTACTAAGGATGAAATAGAAAGGTTAGTGGACAATGATAGTGAACTCTCTAAAGCTACAAAACAGATGATGGAATTCTATTATAATAGCTATGTAACAAGATACACTATACCAGGAGCAGCTTTGCATGATTCAGTAGCCGCTGCATATCTTATAGCGCCTCAAATGTTTAAAGGATTCCATGCTTATGTTGAAATAGATACTGATGGTAAATATACAAGAGGAGCATCAATAGTTGATGCTAATAATACCCTTGGTAAAAGGCCTAATGCATATGTGGTAACTGAGTTGGACAGAGAAGCATTTATTAAGTTAACTATTGAGAGATTTAAAAAGATAACTGAGTAGGGAATAGTAGCCTCTATTTTTGATGGTACTGGTTGATATGTTACTTCTTACCTTATCCCTTTGGTATTTCTAATATGAGTTTTTATATCCTTTGGCATTAAGGAAGAAAATTTACTAAATAATTCAATAACTAATAACTAAAAATCTGACTTAGGAATTTACGGAATTAAAATAAATGCTTTGATTTTTTCTTCTGTACAAGAAGATTTTCTTGGATCATGTTATAGTAATAATATTCTTTTGTGATAAGATAACTATAACGAGGAAGGTGAGGATGTCCTAGAATACAAAGTCAAATTTTTCTAATACATAGGAGGATATATGAAAGAGCTAATATTTGGCCTCATAGGTGGTACGGCTTTACTTATGTATGGTGTTGATAAGATGGGTGAAGGGCTGGAAAAGGCATCTGGAGAAATGATGAAAAGGATGCTTTCTGTTCTTACGGGAAAGGTTTGGAGTGCTTTTCTAGTTGGTACATTTCTAACAGCTTTAGTACAAAGTTCTACTGCGGTTACTATATTAACTGTAGGATTTGTAAGTGCGGGCTTAATGACTTTGCCTCAAGCTATGGGTGTGATTTATGGTGCAAATATTGGTACAACAATTACTGCTCAACTAATGGCTTTTAGTTTTAGCTTCAAACTAACAGAGGTCGCCTTACCCGTTTTAGGTATTGGCTTTGCAATTTCAATTATGTTTAAGAATCCTAAAATAAAGAATACAGGGGAAGCTATTATGGGCTTCGGATTGATGTTTTTAGGATTAAGTATATTAAACTCAGGAATACCTTTTATGCAAGAAAGTGAAGGCTTTAGACATT
Organism: uncultured Tissierella sp.; assembly: GCA_964532845.1. Classification (GTDB taxonomy): domain Bacteria; phylum Bacillota; class Clostridia; order Tissierellales; family Tissierellaceae; genus Tissierella_B. The sequence goes on along the minus strand of CAZHLF010000053.1, from coordinate 458 downwards.
TCTTCTTAAATTATGCATCGAATCCTTTTTTAGCAGTTGTTTTAGGTATAGTTGCTACAGCCTTGGTACATAGTAGTGCAGCAACTGTTGGTTTAGTTATGGTGTTGGGACAAGCAGGCCTTTTAGATTTACAGGCAGCCATTTGTATTATGTTGGGAGACAATATAGGTACATGTGTTACGGCTCAATTAGCCAGTGTAAATGCTTCTTTAGATGCGAGAAGAACTGCATGGGGACATACTTTGTATAATGTAATAGGGGTATTATTAGTAGCTCTGGTACTGCCATTTTTTGTTACTTTCGTTGAAGTAGTAACAGCTTATTTTCAACCAGATGCAGGATTAGATTCACAAATAGCAAATTCCCATACTATATTTAATGTAGTTGCAGCCATATTATTTTTACCACTTAATAAAGTTTATGTTAAATTTCTAGAGACGGTAATTAGAAGTAAAAAG
>CAZHLF010000052.1:0-12108 GCA_964532845.1 uncultured Tissierella sp. | reverse complement strand
AAAAGTTCTCCATTTTTGTTTGCCAAAATCTCTCCATTTTATTTTACCAGTTACAATATACATCATCCATCTATTTATCAACCTAATTTTATTAATTATCATCTATCATAACTCTAATTATCCAATGTCATCTATAAAACACCCTATTTTCAAGGGTCAAAAAACGTTGTTTTTCCCCCGATTTTTGACCCAATTTTAGTCCTCAAACCACTATATGTTGTGGTCAACTTCTACTTTTTGTCCTCCATGCCACAATACGTCATCATAATTATACTCTCCACGTGACTAGTCCTTGGAAACATATCCATAAGCTCTGCTTTTTCTACTTTATATCCTCTGTCCATAAATACCTTTAAATCCCTTGTGAGAGTTACAGGATTACAGGATACATAAACAAAGGTATCAGGGTTAAAGTCTATTATTTTATCTATAGCCTTAGGGTTGATTCCTTCTCTTGGTGGGTCTATCACTATTAAATCAGGTTTATCAGTTAAATTATCTACAGCTTTTAAGACATCTTCAGCTATGAATTCTACATTATTACGTCCATTAAGCTTAGCATTTTCCTTAGCCATCTCTACTGCTTCTTCAACTATCTCAATGCCTATAACCTTCTTAGCCACAGGTGCCATAATTTGGGCTATAGTACCTGTACCAGAATAAAGGTCAAAAACTACTTTATCATCTATATCTCCTGCAAACTCTCTTGCTATAGAATATAGTTTTTCTGCACCGATTGAGTTAGTTTGAAAGAAGGAGAATGGAGAGACTTTAAATTTAAGTCCTAGAATCTTTTCAGTAATGAAGTCCTTTCCATAAAGTAGTCTTAAATAATCAGCTTTAACTACATCGCCTAAACCATCATTTATAGTATGTAGTATACCTACAATACTTGCTTCTAACACCAGCATTTCAAGCATGTTAACAAAACCTTCATTAAAAACAGAAATATCTAAATCTTCATAAGCACTAGTAGTTACTAGGTTAATAAGAATCTCTTTAGTAGTTTCTGATCTTCTGATTACAAGATGTCTTAAAACTCCTTCATGCTTTCTAGTATTGTAGAAATTAACTCCATTATTTGTAAAGTATTCTCTTACTGCTTCTCTAATAATAGTAAAATCACCATTTACGATGTTACAATCATTTGTATTTACTACTTCATAAAATCTACCCTTCATATGAAGACCAAGTGCTAGTGGTCCATCTTTTTCTTCATCACCAAAGGTATACTCCATCTTTTTTCTATAACCTGAAACAATAGGACTAGGTTCTATTCCTAATAGATTAATGTCTAGTTCTTCTTTTTGGAACAAGCTTCTTACTTGAGATTCTTTATACTTTAACTCATTTTCATAAGAAAGTGTTTGATAAGTACATCCTCCACATACTCCAAAATGGATACATCCATTCTCAGTTTCCATTGGAGATTTATCAATTACTTCAAGAATCTTCCCTTCCATAATACCCTTCTTCCACTTTTGAGCTCTCACCTTTACTCTTTGTCCTTGAATCCCACCTTTAAATTTGATGGTCTCTCCTTCATAAGTTCCAGAGCTTTTATTTGGGAACTCTACATTTTCTATATTTAGATCAATTATTTCATTTTTCTTAACCATGATATCTTCCTTTCTATTCACTACAAAATTATACTTTAAAAATAATCCATAATCAACAAAATAAACAAAAATGAGAAAAGGGGTCATCTCCCTTTTCTCAACTAACTAGTCTAATTCTATTGTTCCAGCATTTAATGAATAATAACGACCCTTTTGATGCATAAGTTCATCATGGTCTCCTCGCTCAATTATTTCACCTTGTTCAAGTACCATAATTGCATTGGAATCTCGAACTGTGGAAAGTCTATGAGCGATAACAAAGGTAGTTCTACCTTCCATTAACTTATCCATACCCTCAGCTATTAGCTTTTCAGTTCTTGTATCTACTGAAGATGTTGCTTCATCTAGAATAAGAATCTCAGGATCTGCTATAGCTGCTCTTGCTATTGATAGAAGCTGTCTTTCACCTTGTGAAAGATTTTGACCATCTACAGAAAGCATACTATCATATCCCTGAGGTAAATGCTTGATAAAATAATGGGCATTTGCTAGCATAGCTGCTTCTTTTACCTCTTCATCTGTTGCATCTAGTCTACCATATCTAATATTTTCAGCTACTGTACCTTCAAATAGGTGAACATCTTGAAGAACTATACTCATAGTAGATCTTAAATCCTTTTTATTTATTCTTCTAATATCAATTCCATCATAAAGTATTGAACCATTATTTATTTCATAGAACCTGTTTATTAAATTTGTAATAGTAGTTTTTCCTGCTCCCGTTGAACCTACAAAGGCAATCTTTTGTCCTGGTTTAGCATATAGGTTAACATCCTTTAACACCTGTTTCTCTGGAACATATCCAAAATCTACATTTTTAAACGTAATAAAGCCATTAACAGGAACTTTATCAAAAGAACCATCTTCCTTAGGAACACTCCAGCAATGTGCACCCTTGCCATTACAGTCTTTTATAAGGGTGACGTCTCCTTCATCCTTTTCAACTTCTTGATCTAGGATATTGAAGATTCTTTCTGCTCCTGCAAGAGCAGCAAAAAGTGTGTTTAGCTGATTAGATACCATTGTTATTGGTCTGGATATAGTACGTGTATACTGTAAAAATGCACCTAGATTTCCTACACTTATGGACTTTTTAATAACTAGAAAAGATCCTAAAATGGATATTACAGAGTATAGGACAAATGTCAGGTTACCCATTATTGGCATTAGCATTACTCCATAGGTTGATGCTTTAGAAGCAGATTTCCTAAGATTATCATTTCTTTTTCTGAAATCTTCAATAGCTCTTTCCTCATAGTTAAATACTTTTACAACCTTTTGTCCTGACATCATTTCTTCGATATAACCATTCATATCTGCTAAAGTAAGCTGCTGATTCCTAAAATAATTTGCAGACTTAGAGCCTATGAATTTTATAACGAAAAACATCAGTGTAAGCATTACTACTACTACAAGAGTTAGTATGGGGCTTATAATTATCATCATCGTAAAAGTACCAATAACAGTTACAATGGATATAATAACCTGAGATACAGCCTGCTCCAATGATTGGTTTAACATATCTACGTCATTTGTAAAAGTAGACATTAATTCACCATGTGAATGGGTATCAAAGTAGGAAATCGGTAATTTCTCCATATGAGCAAACATTTCTTCACGGATTTTATGGATAATCCTTTGTGCTAATCTTGCCATGGCTCTGTTACCAATAAATTGACCAAAGGAAGCTGCTAATACAAATCCCACCATTATTAAGATATACTTTATTGCTTCACTTTTATCTCCACCACTAACAAAAACGTCGATTATTGGGCTAAGCATTCCGTTGGTTCCAACTTCAGCTAAGGATGCTAATATAATGGATAATATTCCCACTACGAATAAGGATTTATAAAATTTAAAATAACTAAATAGCCTAATCAGAGTCTTTTTTGGATCTTTTGGCTTGAATGATGCTTTATTTTTCTTATCCATTACTCTCCAATCACTCCTTTCTGCTGTGATTCTAATATCTCCCTATATATAGATGATTTTTCCATCAATTCATCATGTGTTCCCATGGATTCTATTTCACCTTCATGCATTACTATTATTCTGTCTGCATGCTGAATTGATGAAATTCTTTGTGCTATAATTATTGTTGTTACATCTGGTAAATCCATTTTAAATGCCTTCTGAATCTTGGCATCTGTAGTCATATCAACTGCACTTGTTGAGTCATCTAATATAATTGCTTTTGGTGATTTCATTAGTGCTCTTGCTATACAAAGTCTTTGTTTTTGACCTCCAGAGAAGTTATCACCGTTCTGCTCAACAACATGGTCTAAACCATCATCATATGTGGATACAAATTCCCAAGCCTGGGCATGCTTCAATGCTTGGATGATTTCTTCATCAGTTGCATCTTCATTTCCCCACTTCATATTTTCTCTTAATGTACCGGAAAACAAAGTGTTTCTCTGAAGTACAAAGGCTACTTTATCACGTAACTTTTTTATATCATAATTTCTGACATCTACTCCTCCAACTTTTACTGAACCTTCACTTACATCATAAAGTCTTGGAATAAGTTGAACTAATGTAGATTTTGAAGAGCCTGTGGAACCAATGATACCCAATGTCTCTCCTGATTCTATATCAAAGTTAATACTCTTTAATGTAGGCTCTGAACTAGCTGGATAAATAAAACTAACATTTTCAAATGATATGGAGCCATCTTTTATATCCTTTAAAGGGTTAGAATTTTCTTCTATTTCAGGTTCAGTATTTAAAACTTCCACTATTCTTGAAACTGATGCAGAACCTCTTAAAAGCTGCATAAAGTACATAGATATCATTATAAGTGACATAAGAACCTGAGTTATATATGTTACGAAGGATATCAGTGCTCCTCCACTCATAGTACCTAATGTAATTTGTTTTCCACCAAACCATAATACTGCTATTATTGTTGAATATACAACTAAATTAAATATTGGCATTAGAAAGATAATATATGATATTGCCTTAAGGGCAGTGTTCATAAGATCATCATTTCTTTCCTTAAACTTCTCTTCCTCAAAGTCTTGTCTATTAAATGACTTAACAACTCTAATGTTAGTTAAGTTCTCTTGTATTACTCCATTTACCCTATCAACACGTGTTTGCATCTTCATGAACAGTGGTCTTGCCTTACTTAATATTAAAGCAATAGAAATTGCTAAAATAGGCAATGAAATCAAGAATACCCTTGCTAAAGATGGATTTACGGTAAAAGCCATAAAAAGAGCAAAAATCATCATAAATGGAGCTCTAATTGCCATTCTTAAGCTCATCATCGTAACCTGGCCTATGGTATTACAGTCATTAGTTAACCTTGTAATAAGTGATGATACTGAAAATTGATCAAGGTTTGCAAAGGTAAAGCTTTGTACTTTCTCAAAGACCTTTTGTCTTATTTCAGCAGCAAATCCATACCCAGCACTTGCTCCAAAAAAGGAGCTACACACTCCGAAAAACATTGCTAATAGAGCTGTTAATATCATTAAAAGTCCAATTTTTACAATATAGTTTATGTCTTGATTTGCAATTCCAACATCTACGATTCTGGACATAAAATATGGGATAATTACGTCCCCAAATACTTCTAAAATCATAAGTATTGGACTTAATACAGCAAATAAAGAGTATTTCTTTAATAATGGTAATAATTTTTTCAATATATCCCTCCTGTTCTAATTATTTTCTATTTCTTCGTTACTTATTTTTTCTAGGTTTAAATTTATTCTTTTTAAGTATTTATCAAGTTCAATTAATTCTTCATCATTAAAACCTATAAAAATATCCTTGTATACCTTAAGGATATACCTTTCGTAATCCTTTATAAAAGTCTCCCCTTTTTGTGTAACTTGTAATCTGTTGTATCTCATATCAGTTTCAAGGGGTATCTGTTCAAGGATTTCTTCCTTAATAAGCTTTTTTACTGAATGACTCATTGCTCCTTCAGTAAATCTCATCTGTTTTGCCAGTTCCTTTTGGCTCTTTTGTGGATACTTTTTTACCAACATTGCAAGATGAAGTAATCCAATTCTTAAATCATATTCATTAATCTTTTGTTGCATAATTTGTGCAAGCCTGGTGTGTATCTCCTTAAGCTGCATGGCTACATCTGTTTCAAACATACTTTACCTCCAATCACGAATCACTTTAACGCTAAACTAATTTTAGAACAATACTTTAATGCTAAACTATTTTTTTGCTCTTGTCAACAAAAAATATATGCTTTTATTATTTTAATTTGCTTAAATCCTTTGGGGTTATACTAGCTCCTAGATATTACAGCACCATAAATTATGGTATAATATTAATATTAACAAAATATGAAATTTTGCATATATAAATTTAAAAAGGAGAAAACCATGGATAAACATACATCTATTGATAAAAAGCCTTATAAAACCCTTGTACTTACTGTAGCTACTATATTTCTAGTTTCCTTTGCTATTATTATGATAAATCAGGTATCCCAGTTAATTCAAACTGCAACATCTGTAAATCCTGCATTTGGTCAGATACTATTATTATTCTTTATTTTGCTTTTAATAGTGGGAGTTTTATCAGTAGCAGGAATTATAGTCTCTTTAGATAAGCCACTGGAAATTCCGGACCTTAATGATAATGAGGCCTATAAAGTCTTTATAGGTAAATTAAAGAAAAGACTAGTAAGAAATAAATACTTAAAGAGTAAGAACTTCACATGGAATCCAGAAAAAGATGATCAATTACAAGTAGAAGAAGCTATAGCATTATTAAATGAGGAAAGTATAAGAATCATTAAGAAGGAAGCCTCAGCAGTATTTATAACTACTGCAGTCTCTCAAAATGGCTCTCTTGATAGTGTCTTTGTATTTGTATCAGCTTCAAGGCTTATTTGGCAAGTAGCTATGTTATATAACCAGAGACCTGCTATAAGTGATCTTACAAAGCTTTATTCCAATGTATTTGGAACAGTACTATTATCCAGACAGATTGATGATTTAGACCTATTGAGTGAGCAATTAGAGCCTGTTATCTCTTCCCTATTTGGAGGTTCTGTAGGAAGTATCGTTCCAGGATTTAGCTTTGCTGCTACTTTTATTGTAGATTCTCTTATGGAAGGAAGTATTAATGCACTTTTAATGCTTAGAGTAGGATTAATTACTCAAAAGTATGTAAGCTCTATAACTAAAGTTGAAAAACGAACTATTGGAAAATCAGCAACTATACAGGCATGTGGCCTTCTAGGTAGTTTAATTACTGATAACTCTAAGAGAATAGTAGACGCAATATATAATTCGGTAAAAAATGCTACCGCAGATGCAATCCGTAAGGGTAAGAAAAGCATCTTTGATAGCCTAAAAACTTTTATGGGTAATGAAATTTAGCTTCTATTTAGTAGTGGGTTCCTAATCAACAGCCTCAAAAAACCAGGTGTAGATTTCACACCTGGTTTTTCAAATCATTCCTTACCTAAGGCTTTATTTACTACTTTTCCTGCAATGGTACTCATAAAATATAGTCCTGGCATTGGGTCATCCCAAGCCCAGGTTGAATGTACCTTCTTCAAGGTATTATCTCCTAGAATCTTTCCTAAGGACATTTGCCCTGATTTTAAGTATCCTTTAATGGCAAATAAATCTTCATACATATAGTGGAATACATATCCTGTTTCATATTCAACACTTTTATTTGGAGGAATTTTATCTGTCATTTCCAAATATGCTATCAGCGGGAAGTTTAATCCACTTTTCTCAAGCATTTGGTTGAAATTTATGGTTCTTACATTTACCTCTATAAGATAAATTACTCCTGTATTTACATCTCTCTTTAGTTCTATTTCGGAAAAGCCCTTAAAGCCTATTCCCTCTAAGAATGGTTTACATATATCATGTAATTCAGGTATCCAGCTTTGTTTTGCATAAGTAGATGCCCCAAAGTTATTAGGCCATTGTCTGATCTTATATGCAGAAGTATAGTGAGTGACTTTTGAATCTTGATTTAGATATGCATCGTAACAATAGCAATTTTCTTCAGGTCCAGGAATTATTCTTTGGATTACTATGCCATGACCGTCTCTATGACACATTTCAACCTTTTCTTTTAGTTCTTCTTCTGTATGAACTATAAATACCTTGTGTCTATATGCTTTAACGAAAGAAGCTGAATCCATAGGCTTCACTATGCATGGGTATTTGATTTCCTCACGTACTCTTTCTATAAGATTTGGCTCTTTTGAATTAATAGTTTCTGGAACCTTTACTCCAAATTTATTAGCCAAAAGACTCATTCTATACTTATCCATTACCTCTGTCCAAAGACCTTTTCTATCCATTGGGAAAAGGTAGTGCTCTTTTAGTTCATAAAAATAATGGTCCATAAACTCTACATATGGATCTGCCCCTGGATAAAGAACTGGCTTTGCATCTTGTTTCTTTGCATAATCAACTAAAAACTTCAACAGTCCTTCAGGATTTTCCTTATAGTGTGGTGCAATATGCTTTTCACTGCAGTATTTTGACTTAGCTCCATATCTACTTTCCTCACTATAATCCACCGCTACAGTATGAATTCCATTTCTTCCTAGACATCTAACAATACTCAACCCAACATAATAGTTGCATCCAAGTATGACAGCTTTGTTCTTCATAAAAACACCACCTTACCTCTGTTTTTCTATATATTATACCACTATTATCTCTATTTAAATACTGTAATTGTGTAGAATTTAATTCTCCCAAAATTCTTCCAATAACAGTGTTAAATTCTCCTTGCTGTAGATTCTCTTATGATGACTCCACTCATTTGGAAATAACTCCTTATACCTAAAAGTAGAGTATCTATCATCAATAAGTAGAACTGCTCCCCTGTCGGTTTCAGAACGAATAACTCTCCCAGCAGCCTGAAGAACCTTGTTCATTCCAGGATATACATATGCATATTCAAAGCCTTCACCCATATTATGGTTGAAATAATCCTTTATAATATCCCTTTGGAAGCAAATCTGTGGAAGACCAACCCCTACAATTACAGCACCTATTAATCTTTCTCCAGTTAAGTCTATTCCTTCTGAGAAAATTCCCCCCATTACAGCAAAAGCAACTACATTTTCATCTTGATTAAAATGATTTAAGAAATCCTCCCGTTGTTCTTCGGTCATACTATTATCCTGAATAATAATATTTAGTAGAGGATTTCTTTCCGTTATAAGAGCATATACATTTTTCATATACACATAGGATGGAAAAAATACAAAATAATTCCCTTTACACCCCCTGACTAAGGCTTCAATATTTTCTACTACACTTTCGTAAGTTCTATCTCTGTCCTTATATTTTGTGGATATTTGGTCATTTACCATTAATAGCAGATTGTCTTTTGGAAAAGGTGAACTTAACTTTATATCGTAATCCTCCTTTTCACCACCTAAGAGATCCCTATGGTAATCTAAAGGTGTAAGAGTTGCTGAAAAAAATATTGCAGCCCTCCCCCTTTTCAAAGCCTGACTCAGCAAATATGATGAATCTACACAGTAAAGTCTCATTATAAGGTCTCTTCCATTATGCTCAAAACAGGTAGTATAATGTTCATCATAAAAGTCAGAAATCTTTAGAAAGGTATTGATGGAGAAATAAAATTCCATTACCTTTTCATATTCCGGATTAGCCTTTTCTTCAATAAGCCAAGGCTCCATAACAGTCATTACCTTCTTTAGTGGATAATAAAGATCCGTAAGCTCATCCTTTTGATAATAATCCTCCTCCAAAGGTAGTTCTTTTTTAAATTTGTTGAAAACTGAATTGCACTTGTTGATAGCTTTATGAATTTGAGGATACTTATCCACAAATATATCCTTTATATCGAGAAATGTGGATTTATTTATTTCTGAAGAGAACATCTCCCTTGATCTATCCACTAGATTATGGGCCTCATCTATGAGAAACACATAGTCCTCCCCTTCAGTCTCAAAAAATCTTCTCAGATATACTTGGGGATCGAATACGTAGTTATAGTCACATATGATTACATCACACCAAAGGCTTACATCCAGAGAAAATTCAAAAGGACAAACATTATGCTTTAGGGCATACTTTGTAACCACTTCTCTGGTCATCATATCTTCATTATGAAATATATCCATTATGGCATCATTTACCCTGTCGAAATGTCCCTTTGCAGCCTTACAATCCCTAGGATTACACTTTACTACATCGTTTGAACAAACCTTATCCTTTGCTGTTATTACAAGGGTTTTAGCTCTTAAACCCCTTGCTATCATAAGTTCCATAGACGCTTTTGGAACCTCTCTTGTAATGGTTTTAGCAGTTAGATAAAATATTTTAGAAGTAATTTTCTCACCTATGGATTTAATTCCTGGATACAAGGTTGACATGGTCTTTCCTATACCAGTAGGTGCTTGAGCAAACAACTTTTTCTTTTCTTTAATCGTGGAATAAGCTGCTACAGCCAGCTCTCTTTGCCCTTTTCTATATTTCTCAAATGGAAAAGCCAAATCTTTTATAGTGGCATCTCTTATTTCTGCCCAATCAAATGTTAAATTTGCCCACTTGATATACATATCTATCAAATTAAAGAAATATTCTTCAATCTCCTCATATTTAAATTTTTCAATAAACTTTTTTAACATCTCATTTTCTATATTAAAGTATGTAAGCTGGATACTTATTTCTTCCAGTTTATTTTGTTTTGCATAAATGTAGGCATAGCATTTAGCCTGAGCCCAATGAAGAGGGTTATAGTCCTCTTCTATTAACTCAAGATCTCTTGTTGTACTTTTTATTTCATCTATTACAATATCCTCACCAAAGGTTAGAATTCCATCTGCTCTACCTTCAAGAAGAAGTGTATATTTATTATATATTTCCTCATGCTTTAAATAGACTTCTGCTCTATATTCAGGCCCATAAGACTTCTGTACCTTCTGATGAGCCAGAGTTCCTTCCAGTGCCCTATTCATTGACATAAAGCTATTGTCTATGTCCCCTGAACGAAGTACAAACTCCACAAGATTTCGAACAGATACTCTAATAATATTATCCATATAATCAATCCTTAATAGTTACTCTTCATATCATTATACCAAAAATAGAAGAAATCCGAACATATAGTTCGGATTAATTATCTATTTCTACAGTTAAATAATCAGATGAACAATAGCCAGTCTGCGACTTATATACCACCTTTGCCCAGTTGCCTTCAAGTCCTAATACCTGTACTACTTCATATGGCTGAATGATGATTATTTTTTCGTATTCAGTTCCTGGCCCACTTCGTAAGTTTAAAAAATCTGATGTATACATATAAAGGATTTCTTCTGCATCTTCTATTTCTCCCTCTTGTTCAGCACTTTTTAAGGAAATATTAGAATCAAGTGTTTTATTCCCTCTTATTATAGATGGAAGGATGATTATTGATATAAGCAAGAATACACTTATAGCAATTATTAACTTTGTATTTTCCTTCATACATATCACCTCAATACCTATACCTCAGTAATATTTTTATTTTTTAATCTTTGATGAACTGTCTCTTTAAATAATGTATAAGCAATTGAACCTATTGGTATGAACAATAATATACCCAAAACTCCCATTAAACTACCACCTACTGTCACAGCAACTAAAATCCATATTGATGGAAGTCCAGCTGCCTTACCGACCACATGAGGATAGATTAAATTTCCTTCAATTTGCTGTATAATTAAAAACATTACAACAAACCAAAAGGCCATAATCGGGCTTTCTACTAATATTAAAAATGCTCCCACAATACAACCAATAAATGCACCAATCATAGGAATAAGTGCCGTAACTGCAATCGTTAGACTTATCATTAGGGCATATGGGAATCTGAATATGGTCATTGCCACTAAAAATAACCCCCCTATAATTAATGCTTCAAGTAGCTGCCCTGATAAAAAATTTGTAAAAGTAGTACTTGAAAGCTCTGCAAGATAAAAAATTCTTTCAGCAGTTTTTGTAGATGAAAATGCCAAAACAACCTTCTTAAGTTGTCTTAAAAGTACTTCCTTTTGAAACAAAATATATATTGAAAAAATAAATGCAACTACAAAAGTTATAAAATTTCCAACTATGGATGTTGCAAAGGAGAATGTACTTCCTAACCAGTTCAGAGCACTATCCTTAAAAAATGAAATGACACCTTGTTCGATACTTACCCAATCAACATTAATATTATTTATCCAATCAGTAACTTGTGGATTATCAATTAAGTTTTTTACTATAAAAACCTGAAGATCCTTCCAGTACTGTGGAAGTCTTACTGCAAGATCCTGTACTGTTGTAACAAGTTCCGGTACTATTATTAATAGTATTATTAAAATTGTTGCTACAAATATTATTAAAGTGATTAAATAGCTTAAAGGCCTCTTAAAGCTGCCTTTAATCTTTCCTAGAGGGCTACTATCAGAAAAAAATGTTTTTTCTATGTACATCATAGGACTATTTAAAATAAATGCAATACTTGCACCAAT
>CAZHLF010000051.1:10065-12183 GCA_964532845.1 uncultured Tissierella sp. | reverse complement strand
TTACCCTATTGGGCGGTTTATTTCTGTTGCACTTTCCTTAGGGTCGCCCCCACTGGGTATTACCCAGCACCTTGCTCTATGGAGCACGGACTTTCCTCATGCTATAAGCACGCGACCACACAACCTACTCAACTTAATTATTATAGCACCTTTTACTCCATATTTCAAGATATCATATTATTGATAAATATTTCCATGATTCTATCAGTATATTTTATACACTACATTTGAATCCAAATATATATCCGTTTGCACTTCATCTTTAATACTAGAATCTAAATATCTCTTTAGAACATTTAGTACTAATTTTTCTGTATGAAAGTGGCCTGCATCTATCAATACCAAACCATATTGAAGTGCTGTTTGAGCATCATGGTATTTTATATCACCAGTAATATAGATTTCAGCTCCAGAGTAATATGCATCAGTGACTAAATCCCCTCCACTTCCACCACATACAGCTACTTTACTAATGGTCTTATCTAAATCCCCATAAACTCTTATATCATTTACATTTAGTTTTTCTTTAAGTTTTTTAATAAAATCCAGACCATTTATAGGGTCTATATCCCCTACTCTACCATACCCATATTTTTTTCCATCTACATTTAATTCAAAGATATCATATGCAACTTCTTCATATGGGTGGTTCTCAATTACCTTATCAATTGTAATAGACAGATTTTCTTCCCTTACTACTGTTTCAATCTTTACTTCTTTTACTTTTTCTAAACTACCTTCAGAACCAATAAAAGGGTTTGTACCACTTAATGGTTTAAACGTTCCCAATCCTTTTGTTGAAAAGGTACATGTGGAATAATTACCTATATGCCCTGCATCAACCTCTGCTAAAGCATTAATTATTTTTTCACTATACTCCTCTGGTACATATACATTAAACTTATAATATTTTGGCTTTTTAACTGTATTTAAAGGCCTAAGGTTTTTCATTTCCAAAGAATCTGCAAGTTCATCATTGACACCCCCTGTTGCCATGTCAAGATTGGAATGTGCATTATATACGACTATATGGTTTTCTATCAATTTTAAAGCCATTTTGCCTATAAATGATTTACTTGTAATACTCTTCATAGGCTTAAATATAATGGGATGATGGGTGACTATCATATTATAATTCTCATCAATTGCCTTATTCAAAACTTCTTCATCTAAATCCAAAGCTAATAATATTTTACTAATATCATATTCATCATTTCCAATCTGAAATCCTGTATTATCCCAGCTATCAACTAGCATAGGGTTACAAAGTTCATCTAATTTTAGAATTATATCCTTAGCTTTCAATTTCCTTTAACACCTCCATGTAGTCCTCAAGATTTTTCTTAAGTTCTTCAATTCTCTCCCTGCTCTTTCTAGTGTCTTTATCTGATAGTTCTCTAAGAATGTTTTTAGTAGATTCAATTCTTGTATTAATCAATTCCTTTAATAGAGGGTGTTTTTTGTCAATAAGCCTTTTACTAATTTGGAAATATATTTCTTTTTCAATAAGTTCTTTTCCAGCTTTAGCAAATATGATTTCATAATATTTATCTTCTTCATTAACTAACTCTTCATCGACTATTGTATATCCATTTTTAAGAAGATATTCTCTTAGCTCCTTTGAAGCAACCATTGGCTGAAGTATAAAGTTATTTATTGAATTAGTTACTTTCCTGTCCTTACTTAAAATATCTCTAATCAGTAGTCCACCCATACCTGCAATAACAACAGTATCTACTTCAAATGGTTTTATGACATCAAGGCCATCACCAAGTCTGGCAGTAATAACATTGTCAAAAATGGATTCATTAATATATTTTATGGTTTTATCCAAAGAACCCTGACTTACATCAGTTGCAATTACCATTTTAGAAATATTCTCCTCTATTAGATATCTTGGTATATATCCATGATCTGTACCTATATCTGCCACAATTGAATTTTGTGGGACAAAGTCAGCAATAGCTTGTAATCGTGGGGATAATTTCATATTATCATTCCTTTCTTTTATTCTGAAAGTTTTAAAAAAACAAAGACTCGCTTAGCAAGTCTTTATTTTTATTTAAAGAAAGTTTATTCAAGAAAATCCTTTAATTTTTTACTTCTGCTTGGATGCCT
>CAZHLF010000051.1:0-10055 GCA_964532845.1 uncultured Tissierella sp. | reverse complement strand
ATTTTCTTAAAGCTTTGGCTTCAATTTGTCTAATTCTCTCTCTTGTTACCTCAAATTCCTTACCAACTTCTTCAAGTGTTCTAGCCCTGCCATCATCCAAACCAAATCTTAACCTTAATACCTTTTGTTCTCTTGGTGTTAGACTATCTAGAACTTCTATAAGCTGTTCCCTTAACATAGTAAAGGTTGCTGCCTCTGCTGGGGCTAATACATCTTCATCTGGGATAAAATCACCTAGATGACTATCTTCTTCTTCACCAATAGGTGTTTCCAATGATACAGGTTCTTGGGCGATTTTCATAATTTCTCTTACTCTTTCCACTTCTAAACCCATTTCATTGCCTATTTCCTCAGGACTTGGATCTCTGCCAAGTTCTTGCACTAATTGTCTCTGAACTCTTACTAGCTTATTAATAGTTTCTACCATATGGACAGGAATTCTTATTGTTCTTGCCTGGTCTGCTATGGCTCTGGTTATTGCCTGTCTAATCCACCAAGTAGCATAGGTAGAGAATTTAAATCCCTTTCTATATTCGAACTTTTCAACTGCTTTCATCAAGCCTAAGTTTCCTTCTTGAATAAGGTCCAAAAATAGCATACCTCTACCAACATATCTTTTAGCTATACTAACCACAAGTCTTAGATTGGCCTCAGCTAATTTTTTCTTAGCTATTTCGTCTCCTTCTTCCATTCTTTGGGCTAGTTCAATTTCTTCGTCTCCACTTAACAGAGGAATTTTCCCTATTTCCTTTAAATACATTCTTACGGGATCATCTACACTAATACCCTTTGGAACTGATAGGTCTTCTTCCTTTGCATCCTCTTCAATTTCCTTATCTATATCAATTTCAGAATCTACATCAGGGTCATGGTCTTCATCCTCTAAAAGAAGTACTTCTTCTTTATCTCCCAATACATCAATTCCAACTTCCTCTAACTTTTGGTATATCTCATCAATTTCATCTGGCTCTAATTCTATTTCTTCTATAGTGTCCATTATGTCTTTGTACTTCAAAATACCAGTTTTTTTACCTTTGGCCAATAATCTTTTTTCAGCTTCTAGTTTATTGTTTTGTATTTTATCTGGATTCTTCTTTTTTTCGTCCAATTTATGGCCCCCCTAATTAATTATTTGGGTTCAATTCCTTATTTATTTCGATTAAATCCCACATTAGTTTCTTTAAAAGTTGATCATCGTCAAGATTCCTATTTTCTTTTTTGTCTAGTTCCTCTATTTTAATCAACAAGTCCTTTTTTTTATTCATCACATTTACAAACATTACAGTACTAATTAATTCATTAATTACCTGATTAATATTTGTAGGTTGATAATCAAAATCCTTTGTAAATATAGTATTGATTAGACTTCTATCTAAATTAGGTATTTCCAATATTTCATTAAAAAATACCTCCTCATCTATTAAATCCTTCTCTTTGTACATTAGTTTCAATAGATTATAAACATATTTACATTCAATACACTCAAAATCATCAATATTTAATTTACTTGTTATATTTTCAAAGTGATCTTTTTCTTCTATCATTAGCCTTATAAGGTCTATTTCAGCTTTTAATCCTGCTGAAGGTAATTTGGTATTTATAGGCTCAATATCCTTCTTAATTGGTTTACTTTTATTACTCTTGTACTGGTTTATACTACTTCCTCTTACTTCTCTTTCTATAGCTTCCCTTGAAATACCAGATTCATCAGCTATTTTTTCCATATAAGCATCCTGCTCAATTGGACTTGTTAGGCTTTTTAATATGGAAGCGACAGCTCTGGTAAACTCAACCTTTTCTTCAACATTACTTAGATTATATTTTTCCTTTATAGTTTGAACCTTAAATTCTATATGATTCAGCGATTGACTAAATAACTTTTCAAACTCAGCTAAACCTTTTTCTTTAATATAGTCATCTGGATCCAAACCTTTAGGTAATGAAATTATCCGAGGTTTAACTCCCTCCTTAAGCATTATATCTATGGCTCTAATAGTAGCTTTAATTCCTGCAGAGTCAGAGTCATAACAGATATATATCTCGTCTCCATACCTCTTAATTAGTTGGGCTTGTCTAGAAGTAAGTGCTGTACCAAGACTTGCCACACTATAATTAATCCCATTGTTGTATAGGGAGATAACATCCATATAACCTTCTACAAGTAATATACGTTTCCTATTTGAGAACTTATTTAATAAATTAAGTCCATATAGATGATTTCCTTTGCTAAAGACATTAGTATCCGGCGAATTTAAATACTTAGGCATACTATCATCTAAAACTCTTCCACCAAATCCAATTATTCTAGACTTAGTATCTATTATTGGAAAGATAACTCTATTTCTAAACTTATCGTAATATCCTCCATCATTTCTTTTATTAATAAGTCCTGCTCTAAATATTTCTTCATCACTATATTTATTCTTTAGAAAATTATAAAGGCTTTCCCAACTATCTATTGCAAATCCTAAACCAAATTGATTTAAAACCTTTATACTTATCTTTCTTCTATTTAGATACCCAAGTGCTTGCTTATTCACCTTAAGATTATTATAAAAATATTTAGCTGCTTCTTTATTTATTTCATAGGTTTTAGTTTTTTCGTCAATGGTCTTTTGATCTGGCTCTAAGCCTTCTTGAATTTCAATACCTAACTTTTCCCCTAAATAAACAATAGCAGAAGTAAAATCTAGATTTTCCTTTTTCATTATGAATTTAATAGCATTACCACTTTCACCACATCCAAAACAATGAAAGATATTCTTAGATTCAGATACTGTAAAAGATGGTGTCTTTTCATTATGAAATGGACAAAGACCTACATAATTTGCCCCAGTTTTTTTAAGCTGTACATATTCAGAAATTATATTAACAATATTTATATCGTCATTTATTTTCTCAATTATTTCATCATCTATTCTCTTATACACAATATCACCTTTATCACCTGCCATATATAGCATTACAATATCTATTTCGACAAAATAATCAATTATCCTTCTTTTTTGTTAAAATTTTTCCCATGGCTTCGGTACAAAAATATTTGTAAATACATTAACTACATATCTATCTGTCATACCAGCTATATAGTCGCATATAATATCTTCTAAGCTAGCATCAATCTTTTCATATATTTTTAAATGTTCAGATGGAAGTTTGTCCTTATTCTTAAGATAATATTCATAAAGCTCAGTAATTATATATTCAGTTTTTTCTTCTTCAGTTTTAGCACTTTTATTTAAGTATACATTTTGGAACATAAACTCCCTTAACTTATCTGTGGCATTTCCTATACTTTCACTCATTCTTACTTTATCTCTATCTAAGCTGTTATTAATAATATCTACTATCATGGTGTTTATCCTTTCACCATGGCTGTTCCCCAAGATATCTAAGCAATCCTGAGGTAAGTCTTCTTTATTTAAAATCTTCCCTCTAATAGCATCATCTATATCATGATTAATATAGGCTATTCTATCAGCGTATTTTAATATTTGACCTTCTAAAGACTCACTGACATTTTTTCCTGTATGATTTAATATGCCTTCCCTAACTTCATAAGTAAGATTAAGGCCTATTCTATTCTCTTTATGTTCAAGAAAATCAACAATTCTTATACTTTGAACGCTGTGCATAAACCCATTAGGATGAAGCATATTTAGTACCCTTTCACCTGTATGTCCAAAGGGAGTATGACCTAAATCATGTCCCAGAGCCATGGCTTCTATAAGATCTTCGTTTAATCTTAAAGCTCTTGCAATGGTTCTGCCAATCTGTGCAACCTCCAGAGTATGTGTCAGTCTTGTTCTGAAATGATCTCCTTCAGGAGCAATAAAAACTTGAGTTTTATGCTTTAACCGTCTAAATGCTTTAGAGTGGATTATTCTATCTCTGTCCCTTTGAAAATCAGTTCGAACATTGCATTTCGTTTCTTCAAATGTTCTTCCCTTAGAGTCTTTACTTAGACGTGCGAAAGATGAAAGAAAATTTCTTTCTCTTTCTTCTTGCTGTTCTCTAATAGTTATCATATATATACCCCTTTTTTAGGTTCTAAGTAAACATCTGTTTTACCTTACATATATATATACAACATTTAGTTTTATAATCCTTCTTTTTATATAAAATTTTTAGCTCGAAAAAGTAAAAAGGCTTCTAAAGATTAACAAGAGAAGCCCCTAATGCATATTTACATCAGAAAAGAAGTGTCGTATTCAACACTTCTTTTAGAATATATTGTCTCCAAAGTTCTTATTCATATGCTCAATTATTATTGCAGCTGTTTCTTCGATGGCTTTTGTTGAAACATCTATTACTAAACAACCTAATTTAGCCATTATCTGCTTTGAATACTCTAGTTCTAAATTAATTCGTTCAACATTAGCATAATTTGCAGAATAATCTAGACCTAGGGCTTTCAATCTTTCCTTACGTATTTCTATTAGTTTGTAAGGATCTGCAGTCAAGCCTATTATCCTTCTTACATCCTTCTCAAATATTTCCTTTGGTGCAGGTACCTCTGGAACTAATGGGATATTTGCTACTTTATAATTCTTATGAGCTAAATACATACTAAGAGGAGTTTTAGAGGTTCTTGAAATCCCAACAAGACAAATATCAGCTTTCTTAACACCTCTAGGGTCCTTCCCATCATCATACTTTACAGTAAACTCAACAGCTTCAACTTTCTTGAAATAATTTTCATCAAGTCGTCTGATTAAACCAGGTTCCCTCTTTGGTTGATAGCCAAGTATTTTTTCCAATGCATCAACTGGAGGAGACATAATATCTACTGTTGGTACATTGTATTCTTTCCCTTTTGCTTCAATAAAATTTCTATTTTCTTCTGTTACAGTAGTATATAATACTATACTTAAGTTATTAGCAGCATCCACCATTATTTCTTCTATTCTTTCCCGTCCAGATATGAAAGGGAATTTTTTAATTTCATAATTGTCGGACATAAATTGTCTTATTGCAGCTCTGGCTATTAGTTCACCGGTTTCACCAATGGAGTCAGATAAAATATACATTGTAAGATGATTATTCATTATTTCCTCCTATAAATTATTTCCCAGTTCAACAAATAGTCTGGTTATGGTAGTTTTAGTTATTCTACCAATTACTTTAAGGCTTTTCTGCTGTTCATCTAAAATTTCTACTACGGGAATTCCATCTATTTGGTGTTCAATTAATTTAATTGCCGCACTTAATATACTTTCATCTTTAGTAGTGTAAATTACGTTAGGCATTCTTGTCATTACAACGCCTATTGGTACCTTATGCAAATCTGTACCTCCAATTGCACTTCTCAAAAAGTCCTTCCTTGATACTACTCCGGTAAGTAAACCTTCAGTAGTAACATAGATGGCACTAGCATCCTCTAAAAACATAAACACTATTGCATCATAAAGGGTAGTTGATTCATCTAGAACAACTGGTACAGACAACAAATCCCTTACATAAATTTCATTCAAAGTATCTGATACATAACTCAATTTAGTCCTGCCAGTCACAAAATATCCAACCTTAGGTCTTGCATCTAAAATTCCTGCCATTGTTAATATGGCCAAATCAGGTCTTAAAGTTGCTCTGGTTAAATTTAATTTTTTTGCTATAGTCTCACTTGTGATGGGTTGATTCTCAGTTACAATTTGGATTATCTTTTCCTGCCTGTCACTTAATTGAATATGTCTCACCGCCTATTTATTAACAACTTGTGAAAGGTCACAAACATTCAACATTATATCATATATTTTCTTTAAAAGTCCAAGTCTATTGTTTTTTAATGCTTCATCATCAACCATAACCATTACTTTATTGAAGAAATTATCTATTGGCTCTTTTAGAGTAGTCAGAATATCCAATGCCTTGTCATACTCCTTTTTGTTAATTAAAGCCAGTGTTTTCTCTTCAATGTTATTATAACTATCGTAAAGTTCTATTTCATCTTCTGACAATAGATCTCTCTTAACATCACTTGATATAGCTTTTTCTGCAAGGGTAGAAACTCTGTTAAAGGCAGTTAGAATATCTGATAAGCCATCCTTATTTAGCCACTCATTTAATTTATCAGCTCTAATTTTCAAATCAAATATGTCATCACTTCTAGTTTTAATAACTGCATCAATTATATCATATCTAATTCCTGCATCAAGGAACATATTCTTTACTCTCTGGATGAAAAACTCCATAATTTCTGCTTTAACCTTGTTGTAATCAAATGCAAGTCCATTCTCTTCAACATAAATATAAAGAGCAAAATCTATTAACTCAGTTAATGACAAATTAAGCTTCTTATCTAAGATTATATTGATAATTCCCAATGCACTTCTTCTAAGAGCAAATGGGTCTTGGGATCCTGTAGGCTGAATTCCTATTGCAAATAATCCTGATATTGAATCAAGCTTGTCAGCTATGGAAAGAACGCTGCCTGCAGTAGTTGAAGGCAATACATCACCTGAAAATCTTGGTAAATATTGTTCAAATACAGCAAGGCTTACTATCTCATTTTCGCCTGATTTAATTGAATATTCCATTCCCATTTTACCTTGCAACTCAGTAAATTCGCTTACCATCTTTGTTGTTAAGTCAGCTTTTGAAAGATAACCAGCTCTTTCGATGTTTTTCTGAGTTTCATCTCCAACCTCAAGATAATCCCCGATTTTCATCCCTAGCTTTTGAATTCTTTTAGTCTTTGTATACATACTACCCAATTTTTCCTGGAATGTAATATTTTCTAATCTATCGACATAATGTTCTAATGGATATTTTATATCATCTTTATAAAAGAATTTAGCATCTTCAAGTCTAGCACCTAGGACTTTTTCATTTCCCTTAACTACAATATCAGAGTGTTTGTCATCACCATTTCTAACTGTGATAAAATATGGTAATAATCTACCTTTATCATCTATTACTGGGAAATATCTTTGATGTTCTTTCATAGGAGTAGTTATAACATCCATTGGAAGTGAAAGATAATCTTCCTTGATTCTACCGATAATAGGTGTAGGATATTCAACAATGTTAGTTATCTCATCAAGAAGATCTTCATCCTTTTGGATTGTTCCACCTTTTTCTCTAACAAGTTTTTCCGAGCCATATTTGATAATTTCTCTTCTTTCATTCTGATCAACTATAACATAATTTTTCTTAAGTAATGGAACATAATTTGATACATTATCTACTAAAATCTCACCACTACCTAAAAATCTGTGTCCCCTAGTAATATTAGAAACTCTTATTCCTTCTAAGTCAAAGGGTATTACTTTATCATCTAATAGTGAGACAATCCATCTTATTGGTCTTGCAAACTTTAAGTTTTTTCCGCCCCATTTCATACCTTTTGGAAAGTTGATTTTCTTAATAAACTCCTCCATATTAGATGAAAATACTTCTTCTAATGTTTTACCCTTCTTTAGCACATTTGCAAAGACATATTCTTCTCCATTTACTTCTTCCACTACTACAGCATCTAGATCAACGCCTTGCCCTCTCATAAAACCCATCAATGCCTTAGATGGTGTTCCTAATTCATCAAATGATATCTTTTTAGATGGTCCTTTTACTTTTTGCTCAATATTATTTAGCGTATCTTCTAACCCATTTACTATTGTAGTAAGTCGTCTTGGAGTTGTATATATTACTATATCAGAGTATTCTACTCTTTCAGCTTTTAATAGATCTTCCATATTATTTCTTAACTGGTTAATGGTATCAGAAACAAACCTTGCAGGTAACTCTTCTACACCTATTTCCAATAAGTAACTTCTACTCATTATTAGCACCTCCTTTTTTAAGTAGAGGAAATCCCATCTCTTTTCTTTGCTCAACAAAGGCATTTGCAACAATTCTAGCGAGATTTCTTACTCTTCCTATATAATGAGTCCTTTCTGAAACTGATATAGCACCTCTGGCATCAAGGACATTAAATGCATGTGAACATTTTAAAACATACTCATAGCCTGGAAGTACTAGGTCTTCCATGATTATCTTCTTTGCTTCCTCTTCGTATGTGTTAAATAAACCCTTAAGTGTTTCTACATCAGCCTTTTCAAAACTATAAACAGAATGCTCATACTCAGCTTTATTGAAAATATCTCCGTAAGTAATATTTTCATTCCATTTAATATCAAATACGTTATCTACGTCCTGTAAATACATAGCAATTCTTTCTAATCCGTAAGTTAATTCTGCTGATTCAAGTTCACAATTTATGCTTCCAACTTGTTGGAAATATGTAAACTGAGTGATCTCCATACCATCCAGCCATACTTCCCAACCTAAGCCCCATGCTCCAAGTGTAGGAGCTTCCCAGTTATCTTCAACAAACCTTATATCATGTTTCAATGGGTCAATACCTATAGCTTTTAGACTATCAAGATATAGATCTTGTACATTCTCTGGTGAAGGCTTTAGTATTACCTGTAATTGGTGATGTTGATATACTCTGTTTGGGTTTTCTCCATATCTTGCATCTGCAGGTCTTCTTGAAGGCTCAACATATACCACTTTCCATGGCTCAGGCCCCAATGCTCTTAAAAATGTATGCGGACTCATTGTTCCGGCACCTTTTTCAATATCATAAGGCTCCATAATTAAGCAGCCCTTTTCCCCCCAATAGTTAAGTAATTTCAGCATTAAATCCTGAAACAACATAATAACCCTCCTCTTTCCAAAATTAAAGACAAAAAAACCTCTACATCCCAATAGGGACGAAAGGTTACTTCCGCGGTTCCACCCTAATTAATACCTAATAGGTATTCTCTTAAAATTTATACTCGGAAGTGCCCTTTTCAATCATTGATTTATCTAGATTTCACCCTCCTAGACTCTCTTAAAAATCTTCTATTGAAACTTTCTTCGTCATAGTATAACGAGATTAATTGTATAATCATCCTATACAACAAGATAAATCTCGTTGTAGCGGTGTGTGGAAACTGCAAGCAGTTTCTTTTTGCTTAAATGTTATTCTCATAATAATCTAACAAAAATTCTTTTCCCTGTCAATACCGATGTTTAGCTAATCCAACATGGTATTAATGAGATTTAATGATTTAAACTCTTTTCTGTCAATATTAAACAGAATATAATCCACTAAAATTTCATGAAGTTTTATTAAAATATCTCTAGATATTTTTAGCTCAAATAACCCTTCAAAGGTAGAGTACAATAGAGAATTCAACGCTTTAATAGTAGTAATATCAATATTTTTTGCGGTAAAATCCTCTGAAAAACAATTAGAGCAAATAACTCCACCAAGTAGATTACTAAACTTTATTTTCCCAGTTAAATCTCCTTCACATACTACACATGAATTTATAAATGGTCTATAACCTAAAAATGATATATATTTTAGTTCATAAGCTACAACAAACTCTAAATATTTGTCATTTTCTTTAGAGAGATATTCCAGCCCTTTTTTTAACAGAGAAAATAGTTTCTGGTTTTCCTCTTCATCAGGTATAGATTTTTCAATTAATTCCAACAAGTAAAACCCATAGGTGAGTCTATCCATATTCTCTCTAATGGAGTAATATGAGTGGATTAGATCCGCTTGAGATATATAGTAAAGATTTTTCCCTTTAGTCAACTGAAATTCCACAAGGGAAAATGGCTGAGTTATAGCTATTAGTTGAGATTTTGGTCTATATGCTCCTTGAGCCATGATAGAAATCTTACCTAATTTATCTGTATATACATTTAAAATTTTACTAGTTTCCTTAAATCTTATTTCAGACAGGACTATACCTTCTGTTTTTATCATTAAATCAACCTACTTATATCCAAAATATTTAACCTTATTGTCTTTTTCCCTCCAGTTTTTTTCTACCTTTACCCAAATCTGAAGATTGACCTTGCTTCCCATTAACTTCTCAATATCTTCTCTTGCCCTTTGACCTATTTCCCTTAACTTACTTCCATTTTTCCCAATTACAATCCCCTTATGAGATTCTTTTTCACAATAGATTGTAGCAAAAACGTCTAGTATATCCTTACCTTCTCTTTGTTTAACTCCTTCTATACCAACTGCTATACCGTGGGGAACCTCTTCA
>CAZHLF010000050.1:0-12295 GCA_964532845.1 uncultured Tissierella sp. | reverse complement strand
AATACCTCTGACTGTAGTGCCTATAGTTCTGCTCATCTTTTTCCTCCCAATAAAATTACTTAAATTTTAAGCCTAGAATTTTTTAGCTTTAAATAGTGCAGCAAAAAAATTCCATTTACATTATAACATTAATTTAACAAATTAAAAGAAAAATTTATCTACAATTTATAATTTCTTTTTCTGTAATAATAAAATCAACAGGATAATCATATTCTTCTCTTGGTACCTTATCAACTAGCTGAAGGTCAAAAGCGATAGAAATTTTGGGAATATCCTTTTTTACTTTAGATGTTAGAAACCTGTCATAGAACCCACCGCCATATCCAACTCTGTAGCCATCTCTGTCGAAAACAGCTCCGGGAACTATTACCAGGTCAATTTCCGAAGGATCTATATATCTAATAAATTCCTCTTTTGGAGTTAGTATGTTAAAGTATCCTATTTCTAATTCATTGAAACTCTTTAAAAGTGAAGGCTTCATTTCTCTTGTTTCATGAAATGTTACAGGAACTAATATTTCTTTACCTTCTGCGATTGATTCCTTTATAAACTCATGAGTATCTATTTCGCTTCCAAAGCTAATAAATATCATTATCTTTTTTGCATTTTTATAATAGTCAGTATTTTTCAGGGTATCTATTACTTTTTTGCTAAGGGAAATATTTCCTTCTTTACCCAAAGCCGCTCTCTTTGCAAGAATTCCCTTCCTCAAAGATTTTTTATCCAAATTAATCACCTCAAAATGTTTATTTATCCTCTAAAGTATATTATAATATATTGATGAGGAAAGATAAAGGAAGAGAAATTCAATTTACATAGATTATAGAGGTGGAAGATTTGATAAAGCTTGTGGATGTAAGTAAAGAATATGATAATGGTGTCAAGGCTTTAAATAATATAAATTTAGAAATCACAAAAGGTGAATTTGTTTTTTTAGTAGGTTCAAGTGGGGCAGGAAAATCAACATTAATAAAACTTCTATTGAAGGAAGAAGAAGTTTCAGAAGGAAGAATATATTTAAATGAACTGGATATTACTCGAGTTCCAAATAGAAGAGTTCCATATATAAGAAGAAATGTAGGGGTTGTGTTTCAGGACTTTAGACTTCTTCCAAATAAAACTGTGTATGAGAATGTTGCTTTTGCAATGGAAATAGTAGGGGCACATCCTAGAGAGATTCGCAGAAGAATACCTATGGTATTAAGTATGGTAGACTTAAGCAGAAAGGCTTCCAGCTATCCGGATCAACTTTCAGGTGGAGAACAGCAGAGGGTTTCTATAGCTAGAGCAATAGTAAACAATCCCCCTGTCCTAATAGCTGATGAACCAACAGGTAACCTAGACCCTGATACTGCATGGGAGGTTATGAAATCCCTAAGTGATATAAATGGACGTGGGACAACCATACTTATGGCTACACATGCTAAAGATATAGTAAATACAATGAGAAAAAGAGTTATAGCCCTAAATGGCGGAGTTCTTTCAAGAGACGAGGAAAAAGGGGGTTATGGCATTGAAGTTCCGAATAATTAAAAATACTATAAAACAAGGGCTGCAAGGTCTTTGGAGAAATAGAGGAATGGGAGTAGCTTCAATAACATCTATATCTGCTGTCCTTATGATTTTAGGGATAATACTTATACTTATATTAAGCATAAATAACTTCGTTTATGATACAACTTCAAAATTTGATACTATTCAAATCTTTTTAGAAGATGACCTTTCTGAAGACTCCTTAACTGAGATAGAAGATCAGGTTAAGAAAAATGAAGGCGTAGTATCTATAATGTTTCAGTCAAAAAGTCAGGCTCTAGACCAATTTAAGAAAGATTTTGGGGATGATGCATATCTTCTAGATGGTTTAGAGGAAAATAATCCATTGCCTAATTCATATATAATTCAGCTAGAGGGTATAAAGGATGCAGAAAATGTCGTAAATCTTCTAAAAACTCTTGACGGCATAGAGAAAGTTAAATATGATAAAGATGTTATAGACAAGCTTATCACCATAGCTGATTATATAAGGTTTGGTGGAGTTATTGTAATTGCTGTATTGGTATTTGTATCAGTATTCTTAATTTCAAATACAATTAAGCTAACAGTTGCATCTAGAAGAAGAGAAATAAACATAATGAAGTATGTAGGGGCGACCAATAACTATATTAGAGGACCATTTATCATTGAGGGAGTTATGTTTGGACTCTTGGGTGCTGTAATCTCAATATTTATGGTTTATTACGGATATGAATACTTTTTTGATTTGGTAAATGATAGATTATATACGTTGTTTTCTGTATTTCTGGTAGCACCAAAGATGATATTTACCGACATAGCAATTATGTTCTCTGCTATAGGTATAGGAATAGGGGCGTTAGGAAGTCTTGTATCGCTTAAGCGATTCTTGAATGTTTAGGGGGTAGATTATGAAAAAACGAATTACTGTCTATATATTAGTTATATTGATATTGGCTCTGACAGTTGTACAAGCCTATGGTCAAACTGTTGACGACTTAAGGAAGCAGCAACAAAATATTAATAAACAGATTGACAAAACTAAACAGGAAATAAAACAGATTCAAGATAGAACTAAGGATGTATCCAAGGAAATTGATGCACTGGATATTAAGATGGACAATGCAACAACTGAGCTTGAAAGAGTAGAAAATACTCTAGCAGATTTAAATGCACAAATTGAAGTGACTCTTGGAGAGCTTAAGGAAGCTGAGGACAAGCTATCTGAACAGGAGGAGACATTCAAGAAGAGATTAAGGGCAATGTATATGAACGGTAACGTTGGTTATCTAGAAGTCCTATTATCCTCAGGAGATATTACTGAATTTTTATCCAGAAAGGATATGATTCAGGAGATTGCTGAATATGATAAAGAACTTATTATTTTCATGAAAGAACAAAGAGATACAATTGATACAAAAAAGATTGAACTTGAGGCACAAAGGGCATCAGTAGAGGTTACTAAGTCTAAGCTTGAGGCAAGAAAGAGAGATCTTGAAAAGGCTACCCGTGAGAAAGAAAATTTGATGGGCAGGCTTCAACAGGACATTAAGGAATATGAAAGACAATATGATAAGCTAAATGATTATGCCAAGGAAATAGAATCTAAAATAGTTAAGCTGCAAAGGGAACCAGGTCCTTATTCTGGAGGAAAGATGGCTTGGCCAGTTCCTGGTTATAATAGAATAACTTCTTATTATGGATATAGAATTCACCCGATTTTCAAGGTCAAGAAGCTACATACCGGTATTGATATCGGTGCTCCAACAGGAAGTAAAATAACTGCAGCTGCAGATGGCACTGTAATCTTTGCTGATTGGCTGGGCGGTTATGGTAAAGCAATGATGGTTGATCACGGTGGTGGAATAGTTACTCTTTATGCTCATAACTCTTCATTTATTGCTAAAGAAGGGCAGAAGGTTAAAAGAGGAGATACAATTGCGAAAGCAGGTAGTACTGGGAACTCAACCGGTCCACATCTACACTTTGAGGTAAGAAAAAACGGAGCTTATGTAGATCCAGTTCCATGGTTAAAGGGAAATTAATCTCAAAGACCAATGTAAAATAATCAAATCCGATTTGTAGAATTTTTCTGCAAATCGGTTTTTTTACACATAAGGTGGTATAATAGTTTTATTGTACTAATAGAATGTTTTAGAACTCAATAATAGAGGTGAATTAAATGTCCAAGAAGAAAGTCATATTGATTATGGTAATATTATTAGTTATAACAAATATAATTACCTTTGGTTTAACCAACTTAACAGCCTTAAGATTTAGAGATAAGGTGGTATTACCAGAGGAAGAATTCAAAAAGCTTACTGAAAACTATCAAAATTATTCAAAAGTTACTCTAATTAAAAACTACATAGATAGTGCATATCTTAGAGATGTAGATGATGAAACCCTTTTAGATGGTCAGCTTAAAGGTATGGTAGATTCACTTCAGGACCCATATTCTGTTTATATGAATGAAGAAGAATTTGCTAGCTTTACCCAAGAGACTGCAGGCACCTATGGAGGTATTGGAGTAATAGTAACTCCTGGAGATGATAACCTTATTACTGTAGTTTCACCGATAGAGGATACACCTGGAGAACGTGCAGGAATTAAAACTGGAGATAAGATTATAAAGGTAAATGGGGTAGAATTCTTTGCTAAGAATATGAGTGAAGCAGTAAAAGTAATGAAGGGTGAGCCAGGTACAAAGGTTGTTTTAACCATTGCAAGGAAAGATAAGGACGACAATAACCAGATAATAGATATAGAAATAGAAAGGGAACAAATAAGACTTGTTACTGTAAAATCAAGTGTATTACCTGATAAAGTCGGATATATCAAGATTACATCCTTTGATGAAATAACCTATGAAGATTTTAAGAAACATTTAGATTCCTTGCAAAGCTCCAATGTTACAGGAATAGTCTTGGATTTAAGAAATAACCCAGGAGGTCTTATGAACATTTGTGCAGATATAGCAGATGAATTTTTAGGCGAAGGTGACATTGTTTATACTCAGACTAAGAGCGGTGAAAGAGAATATTTAAAATCTGACAAGAACCAAATCAAACTTCCCATGGTTGTTTTAGTAAATGAAGGAAGTGCCAGTGCATCTGAGATTCTAGCTGGAGCAATTAAAGACCACAGACGTGGTGAACTTATTGGTACAACTACATTTGGTAAGGGTGTAGTACAAAGAATTAGAGATTTAGGAGATGGAACTGGAATTAAAATAACTGTTTCAGAGTATTTTACGCCAAATGGTACTAATATTCATGGAATCGGTATAACTCCTGACATAGTAGTAGAATTAAACGAAGGAGTAGAAAATATTGGTTTAGACTTCATTGCAGAGGACAATCAACTTCAAAAGGCTCTAGAGGTCTTAAAATCAAAAATGAAATAGAGATTTAATAAAGAGGGGATATAGATGGATGGATTATATCAGATTATGTATTTTACAGTAATTGATATTAAAAACACTCTAATATCTCCTTTTTTTATTGCGATTTTTTTTATTATTTTCTATCAATATTATAGCCTTGAAAACACAGGACATACTCAGATCACAAAATGGTACATCCCTGCAATAAAGGCTATTAATTCATCGTTATTTGGGTTAATGGGTGGATTTCTTACCACTATTGCTTTTATATATCTGGAGGTATCTGTAGTTCCTAGAGATTTTATTTATATAATTTTTACATCAATTATACTTACACTAATAGATCCAAGATTTATGTGTATAGCTTATTCTGGTAGTATAATTTCTATCTTAAGTATATTAATCCATTTTCCAGTGAGAATTACAGAGGATATAATGTTGATTGTTGCTACTCTGCACATTGTTGAGAGTATATTAATATTTATAAATGGATATATGGGTAGATCTATAGCCTATTTTGAAAAAGGCAATGATATCGTAGGGGGATTTAATATCAACAGATTTTGGCCGATACCTTTCGTAATATTTATCGGAGATGGCCTTATTAGACCCATTACCCTTATGTCAGTTTTAGCCTATGGTGATTATACATTTTCCTATCCTGGGCGTAAGACTATTATTACAAGTTTAATACTACTTATTTATAGTACTACTCTATTGATGTTGATTAAATTGACAAATAATCCTCTAATACCGCCTATTTTCTCTTTGATAGGACATGAACTTATTGTCCACATTAATATTTTCTATGAAAAAAATAAGAGTCCTATATTTACAAATGTTGATAGAGGACTAAGGGTCATAGAGGTATCAAAAAAAGGAATCGCTAAATCTCTTGGAATATCTACAGGAGATATAATCTTAAGCATAAATGACATCCTAATAAATGAATATAAGGACTTATTAGAAATTGAGAATTTTAGTAATGGATACATGAGGGTAAATTATTTCTCAAAAAGAAAAGGTTTGGTGACTAAGACGTACAATGGGCATAAAAAAACCCTAGGAGTTGTATCGGTTCCTAGGGCAGTTTATCCTTAAGTTTTGAAATGTCCACTGAGTAAATAATCTGAGATTTTTCAGCTTCGAATGGTACATCTAAATCTACATAAAGTAGATTTTTTTCTTTATTTAAGTAAATGCTATTACTGTTTAGTTTAGAAATAAAATTTAAATCTTTATCCTTTGTACTGTACTCATATAATGTAAAATCATTGATGTTTTGATTTTTCTCAATAATTAACATTTCTGAATCGGATATTCTGCTAAAGGATTGAGCATTCACATCTATTTCATCAAATTTTTTATCATTTCTAATATCATAAAGGGAGACTTTATTTCTCTCATTATTATCACTATGTTGAAGATATGCAAGCAAATTTGAAGAGATAAATCTTGGACTATATCCATTATCAACTAAAATAAGCTCCTTGAGATTTGTAGAATAGTATATGTTTTTATTTGTATTGTCCTTGTCATCCTCTAATAATAAGAAAGACTTATTCTTAATTCTAAAATCAGATAGTTCCATATCTATTGTTGCTTCTAGCTCTTCCTTAGAACTTCTAATGTTGTAGCTGTATATATTTGTTATACCACTGTTATTAGCAAGTATATAAATAGTATCATTATCATACCATCTAACTTTTGAAGGTACTATATTATCCTGAAACAATAACTTAAATGCTTTTTTATCCTTTCTTGAAACAATATAAAGTTCATTAATGTTTCCGTTGTTTTCAATGATGTAAATATGCTTAGAATCTGGACTAAAAGCTGTAGACGTTATAGAGCCAACGGTTTGGTAAATTTGAGTTTTTTCATTTTTAGCTATATCATAATACCAAATACTTTGAATATCAGCTGATTTTTCCAGGTCACGGTGTTTTTTTCTATATAAAAGAAATTTATCATTTAAATAGTTCATGATTTCCCCATCATCAATATATGAGGAAATAAGTCCTTTCTTGGATTCTAAAATTTCTCCTGTGTTTGCATCCAAGTCCACACTTAAATTAACTAAAGGAGTTTCAATATTATAAATATCGAATATACTGCCATAAGTTACATTCCATATAAGTTTGTCATCGATTCTGGATAAGGTAACTTCTGGTGAAGAATTGGCAACTACCTTTAAATCTGATATTGCTTTATTTACAGCTTCATTAAGGCCTAGTTTAATATTTATTGGCTTGAAATTATCATTTACAATGTTAAATTTAACATCATCCATATTTATAGATTTTGCATTTTTAATATCTAGTAGTATTTGTGGAACAGCTAATTGAACTTTTTCTTCTTCTAATTCGTTTACTACATGTATATTTATGACATTTCCATTCTTAACTACTTGGTCTACATAAACACCTGAAGATTCCAATAAACCTACTGAAATAAACAGAGAAATATCATTATTTTTCTTTACTACTTCTACCTTTTGCTCTATAGATTGATAACCCTTGGATAAAATTACTTTTTCTATTTTGTATTTTAATTCCTCATCTTCTGAAGATACCTGGGTATCCTTATTTAA
Organism: uncultured Tissierella sp.; assembly: GCA_964532845.1. Taxonomy (GTDB): domain Bacteria; phylum Bacillota; class Clostridia; order Tissierellales; family Tissierellaceae; genus Tissierella_B. The sequence continues at coordinate 4,805 of CAZHLF010000050.1, read as the reverse complement.
GAAGGGTAGATCATCCATACTACAAGCGGTTGTGAACAGAGCTAATAATAATGCAATAACTAGAGACAATAATCTTTTCAATAGCTCCACCTCCTTTTCTATTTACGAATAGGAAAGTTCTTCTTTTTCATTTTATAATTTAAGGGACTTTCCGTCAATGAGTAACAAGAATAGCTTCCTATAAAGGTTTTTTAAGCTATTCTTATTCTACCTTAATCAACCGTTTTCATCAATATTAGTTTTGACAATTATAGATAATATTATATAATATTATTGTATTGAACAAATGTTCACGTTCTTTGGGTTTTTTAAAGTTTGGAGTGATAATATGACCGAATTTAAGATAGAATCAAGCTATAAACCGAGAGGAGATCAGCCCGAGGCTATAGAAAGTCTTGTTAGCGGATTGAATAAAGGGTTGAAACATCAAACATTACTAGGGGTTACAGGATCTGGTAAGACATTTACTATGGCAAATATTATAGAAAAGGTTCAAAAACCAACTCTTGTTATAGCACATAATAAAACTCTTGCATATCAGTTGGCAAGTGAATTTAAAGAGTATTTTCCAAATAATGCAGTTGAATATTTTGTAAGTTATTATGATTATTATCAGCCTGAGGCATATGTGCCGCAGACAGATACATTTATAGAAAAGGATAGTTCAATAAATGATGAAATAGATAAACTTCGTCACTCTGCTACGGCGTCACTTTTTGAACGGCGAGATGTTATTATCGTAGCATCGGTTTCATGTATCTATGGATTGGGAGACCCAATTGACTATGAAAACCTAACTCTTTCTCTAAGACCTGGTATGATTAAGGATAGAGATGAGATAATGAAAAAACTTATAGATATTCAATATATGCGTAATGACATAAATTTCGTTAGAGGCACCTTCAGGCTTAGGGGTGATATCCTAGAAATTTTTCCGGCAGCATCCAGTGAAAATACCATAAGAGTTGAGTTTTTCGGGGATGAGATTGAGAGACTTACAGAGGTAAATCATTTAACTGGTGAGGTTATTGGATATAGAAATCATGTATGGATATTCCCAGCTTCTCACTATGCTACTACTGGGGAAAAAGTTAGTAGAGCTATAGAAACCATAGAAGCAGAACTAGTTGAGAGAATAAAGGAATTCAAGGACAAGGATAAGCTTCTGGAAGCTCAGAGAATTGAGCAGAGAACCAGATATGATATAGAAATGCTTAGTGAGATGGGTTTCTGTTCAGGAATAGAGAATTATTCAAGACATATGAGCCAAAGGCCAGCAGGAAGTAGGCCATTTACTTTGATTGACTATTTTCCAGATGATTTTCTTATTATTGTAGATGAGTCTCACGTTTCAATTCCTCAAATAGGGGGAATGTATGAAGGGGACCGTTCCAGAAAGACAAATTTAGTAGAATATGGCTTTAGACTTCCATCTGCTTTAGACAATAGACCATTAAAATTTCAAGAGTTTGAGAGCATGGTAAATCAAATCATATATGTTTCTGCTACACCTGGAAAATATGAATACCTGCATACCCAAAACACAGTGGAACAAATAATTAGACCTACTGGATTATTGGACCCAATAATTGATGTAAGACCTACTGCTCATCAGATAGATGATCTGGTTACGGAGATTAGAAAGACTACTGAACAAGAGGAAAGAGTTCTAGTAACAACTCTTACTAAGAAGATGGCAGAGGATTTGACTAACTACTTTAAGGAAATTGGTATGAAGGTTACCTATCTTCATTCTGATGTTGATACTATTGAAAGAATGGAGATAATCAGAGATCTAAGACTTGGTAAATATGATGTCCTTGTTGGAATTAATCTTCTTCGTGAAGGTCTGGATTTACCAGAGGTATCATTAGTAGCAATTCTTGATGCTGATAAAGAAGGCTTCTTAAGAAGTGAGACTTCATTGATTCAAACTACCGGAAGAGCAGCAAGAAATGTAAATGGTAGAGTAATAATGTATGCTGATAGGATAACTAAATCCATGGAGAAGGCTATTTCTGAAACAAATAGAAGGAGAGAAATACAAGACGAATTCAACAAGAAAAACAATATTGTTCCAAAATCCATTATTAAGGGAGTTAGGGATATTATAGAAGCTACTATTGTAGCTGAAGAGGATGTTAAGTATGAGGAAACATTTACAAATGAAGAGATAGATGTTATGATAGTTGGACTTGAGCAGGCTATGCTCAAAGCGGCTGAAGAGCTTAATTTTGAGAAAGCTGCTGAACTAAGGGATAAGATGCTGGAACTTAAGAAGATGTTAAAATACTGAGGTGTAAATAATAATGACTAAAGATCAAATAGTAATTAGGGGAGCTAAGGTTAATAACCTAAAGAATGTTAGTCTAAAACTCCCTAGAGATAAATTTATAGTTTTTACAGGGCTTAGTGGCTCTGGTAAATCCTCTTTAGCCTTTGATACCATATATGCAGAAGGTCAAAGGAGATATGTAGAGTCCCTTTCCAGCTATGCCAGACAGTTTTTGGGTCAAATGGATAAACCGGATGTTGAATATATTGAAGGTTTATCACCTTCCATATCTATAGACCAAAAGACTACTTCAAAAAATCCTAGGTCCACTGTTGGTACAGTGACTGAAATCTATGATTATTTAAGGCTGTTATATGCAAGAATAGGTACTCCCTATTGTCCTGAATGTGGGAAAGAGATAACAAGTCAAACTGTAGAACAAATCGTAGATAAAATAATGGAGTTGGAAGATAGAACAAAGTTGCAAATTCTTGGTCCTATCATCAGAGGGAAGAAGGGAGAGCATGTAAAGGTTCTTCAGGAAATCAAGAAAGAAGGCTATGTAAGAGTAGTAGTAGATGGGGAGCCTCGTGAGATTTCGGAGGAAATAAAGCTTGAAAAGACTAAAAAGCATACAATAGAAGTTGTTGTAGATAGAATTGTGGTTAGGGAAGGGATTGAAGGAAGGCTTGCAGAATCAATAGAACAAGCCCTTAGAATAGGCGATGGCCTTGTAGTGGCTGATTTAATGGATGGAAATAGAATAACCTTCAGTCAAAAGCTGGCGTGTCCAGATCATAATATAGGAATAGAAGAATTAAGTCCAAGGATGTTTTCTTTTAACAGCCCATTTGGTATGTGCCCAACTTGTAGTGGTTTAGGATTTCATCAGGAAATAGACCCAGAGTTAATTATTCCAAATAAGGAACTGAGTATAAGTCAAGGTGCAATTGCTCCATATAGTGGGTCAGCAGAGTCAACTTATTATTATCAAATGTTTAAAACTATAGCAGAAAACCATGAGTTTAGCTTAGATGCACCAATTAAGGATGCACCGAAGATAGTAATCGACGAAATTTTATATGGAACTAAGGAACCTATTAAATTTATGTTTAACAGTCACTTTGATAATGAAGGCATGAGAGAGTATACAGGGAAATTTGAAGGAGTAATTCCCAATCTTGAAAGAAGATATAAAGCAACTAACTCAGATTATATGAAGGACAAAATAGATGAGTATATGATAGATACACCTTGTCCTGCTTGTAATGGGAAGAGACTTAGAGAAGATGTCCTATCCGTTAAAATTAATGGTTTAAATATTGCAGAAGCTACTGATTTGTCAATTACAAAGGGTATAGATTTCTTTCATAATCTAGAACTTACAGAGAAACAGGCTAAAATTGGAGAACAAATTTTGAAGGAAATAAATGAGAGACTTTGTTTCTTGAGAGATGTTGGTCTGGACTACCTTACTTTATCTAGAATGAGTGGAAGTTTATCTGGGGGAGAAGCTCAGAGAATAAGGCTTGCAACTCAAATCGGTTCAGCCTTAGTAGGGGTAGTATATGTTCTTGATGAGCCAAGTATTGGACTTCATCAAAGAGATAATGACAAGCTTATAAAGGCACTTAGAGACCTAACAGATGTTGGAAACACTCTAATAGTTGTGGAGCATGATGAAGATACTATGTATGCTGCAGACTATATAGTTGATATAGGACCTGGAGCAGGTATCCATGGAGGATATATTGTAGCAGAAGGAACTATAGAGGATATAAAAAATAATCCTAATTCCATAACAGGTGCATATCTATCAGGAAGATTAAAAATTGATATTCCTCAAAAGAGAAAGCCTACAAATGGAAAATGGTTAAGAATAAAAGGTGCTGAGGAGAACAATCTTAAAAATATAGATGTAGAAATCCCTCTAGGATTATTTACTTGTATAACAGGGGTATCTGGCTCTGGGAAAAGCTCCCTTATTAATGAAATACTTTTTAAATCCCTATCACAAAAGCTAATGCATGCTAAGATTAAGCCAGGAAAACATAAGGATATAGAAGGTATAGAATTTCTCGACAAAGTAATTGATATTGATCAGAGCCCAATAGGGAGAACACCAAGATCAAATCCCGCAACATATACAGGAGTTTTTGACAGTATTAGAGAGCTTTTTTCTATGACCAATGAAGCAAAGATGAGAGGCTATCAAAAGGGTAGATTCAGCTTTAATACCAAGGGTGGAAGATGTGAAGCTTGTAAGGGTGATGGTATACTAAAGGTTGAAATGCATTTCTTACCAGATGTATATGTACCTTGTGAGGTTTGTAAAGGCAAGAGATATAATAGAGAAACCCTTCAAGTTAAGTATAAAGGTAAGACAATTTCAGATGTTCTTGACATGACAGTAGAGGAAGGAGTTGAATTCTTCCAAAACATACCTAAGATAAAGAGAAAGCTTCAAACACTATTTGATGTGGGTCTTGGATATATTAAGCTCGGGCAAAGCGCCACCACCTTGTCCGGC
>CAZHLF010000049.1:0-12449 GCA_964532845.1 uncultured Tissierella sp. | reverse complement strand
CTGTTCACTGTTAGTTGTTAGTTGTTCACTATGATTAACTATTCTGTAACCTCTTTGTCACCTAAATTACACATGGATTTTGTATAATAACTCTAGAATGAAAGGAGTCGGTTATGAAACTTAAAAGGATTTTATTATTAGCTTTGATATTAACAAGCAGCATTTTTATATATGGATGTAATGCAAAGAATATAGTGCCTGCTGAAATTCCCCTTGAGGATTCAATAAAAGAGATTATTCTCTCCAAGGGCAAGGACTATGATTTCTTAAGAGATGAGTTATTTATTGAAAAGGTAAATGAATTAGGATTATCTAATGATTTTGTTTTAGGAAATTTAGATGATGACAGTATCCCTGAACTTGTGGTTTATATTAATAGAGATTACAATGATGTGAATGACCCAGGAAAACTACAAGTATTTAAATTCAATGGTGAAAAGTATGCTCTTCTTGATAGTATAGATATGAACTATGACAATTCAAATTATCTTCTTGTTGTTGGGAAAATATCACCAGTTCAGAATGGACTTTTACTTAGCAACCAGGTAGGTGCACACTCCACTATCACTTATGGTTATATACTGGAAAATGGAAAACTAAAGAGTATTCTTAACGATAAAAAAATAGGTCTTTTATCTACCTATGCTATGAATGAAATAAAGGATATGGATAATGATGAAATACTTGAATTTAGCATTTACACAAATGATCCCGAATCCAAAGATCAGAGCTCTGCAGGTAGTGACAAAATAGTTCTATGGTATAAATGGGATGGAATTGATAGTGGCGATATTATCCATGTGGAAAAGTTTTCTACTATAGAAAATATAGGAAGTATGAGTAAATTAGATGCAACTATTTCAAGTCCTGATGACTCTCAAATGTTATCTTATCTACTAGAGCATTCGTCTGAATACGATAAATATGGTCTAACTGGAGAAATAGATGCCTATATTACTAGACTAGAAGAGAATCGTCAGGCAAAGAGTCTTCTAATAGATGAGCTTTTCAAAAAATATCAGAACGTTAATGTAAACTATCTCTTGAATGAATATGGATTATCCTTGGAGAGACTTAATGACATAGAATATTTAAAGAGAGAGAAGACTTTAAGTAAAGAAACAGATTTAAAAGACATCCTAATCCAAGATCTTTCTATGGGATACAAGTTGGAATCCTCTGAAGGTATGATGTACTATCTAATTGATAATCAAAAGATTCTAGATAGTTTTGGTCAGCTTATTACAAATGAATATAGAGATTATCTAAAAATTAAGGCAAGGGAATCCAATAACTTACATCAAATGGGCGGAAGTTTAATGATATCTCGTGATAGATTAACAGATAGGATTATTGAAATAGAAATGTTTAGAAGAAGTTATCCTTATTCACAGCATGTAGATGATGTAAACGAGATGTATTTCAACTATGTAACAGCCTATCTTTACGGAACTCACATTTCTCCAAACTATGATATTTCAACAAATATCTATGGAGCAGGCAGCTTAGCAATTTTTAAAGATACCATAAATAATTATTCTGATTACTATTTCTCAGATATTATTCAAAGATTTTTAGATGAACTGACCTTAAATAATAATGTATTAACCGATGATATAAGAGAACTAATCAATAATCTAATCCTGTGAAAAACAAAGGGACTTTGTCTGTGGAAGACATAGTCCCTTTTCTTCATATATTTTATTCGTAAATTATGGAATAATCTTCGTCTTTTTTATCATCACCAGATAATACATTATATAGTCTGGCCATAGTAGCTTGATGATATGGTGTTACGAAAAATCCCCCTAAACCAAATAATAATGAACCAAGTATATACCAGCCAATAAATGATAAATCAAGTACAAACATTTCCCATTTATGACCATTGGTTAGGCTTCTGCTTATTTCAATGGCTTCATAAGATGATAGACTTGAATCCTTTGTTAGTAAATAGGGCACCATACTATATTCATAGGATTTAATAATTCCTGGAATAATAAGTAATAGGAACCAAAGAAAATTCTTAAGTCCTGTAATAAACATACATTTAAAAATACCCCAAAATTCTTCTCTGTTAAAAGTAGAAAATAGATATTTAATTTCCACATCTCCTTCAAAACCTTTAAGGAAGAACCTATTTTTCCCAACCTCTAATAATGGGCCTATAAACAGACTTATAATTATCCATAAAATAATGATAAATGAAAATATACTAGCTCCTATAAAGTTTAATGGGAAAAATCCCATGGAACTAAAGAAATCCTTAATACCTCTTGAGCCAGTTTCATATATCAAGCTTTCTTCTATTCCAATATATTCTTCAATTGTGTTTTTAGGATATGTATATCCACTATTGCTACTGCTCCCCCTGCTACTTGAATTATTTCCTGTAAGCAATGAAAATATTAAGCATACTATAAAAGCCTTCCAATAGTGCTTTCTCAAGAAATCCTTGGCATAATTCTTTAAATCACTTCTAGTCCACAACATTAAAACCCCCTTTGTTCTTTAATCAAGTATACTACTTATACCCAGAAAATATTAAATTATTGTTAAATTTGTGGTAAAGAATAGAAAAGGATATCAGTTTTACCTGACACCCTTTGTTTTAAATTAATTCTTCTGCTGGAATAAGATTTTTATCCTCTACTAAATTTACGGAAGATAAATGTTCATCTAAAAGTATTTCTGTTTGAAGTTTTTCCTTAGCTACTGCCAGCATTAGTTTTATTCTATTCTCTTGATTTACCCTTGTTGCACTTGGGTCATAATCAATAGGTACTATATTGGAATCATCATGAATTCCTTTTACTTTTCTAATTAAGCCTTTACCAATAATATGGTTTGGAAGGCATCCAAAGGGCTGAGCACATATTACATTTTCATAGCCAAGCTGAATCAGTTCCATTATCTCAGCTGGTAAAAGCCACCCTTCCCCCATCTTTGCTCCAAGACCAATTACTTTATCCCCTAATGTTTTTAAATGTTTAAATCCTGTAGGAGCGGTAAAGCAATTAAACTCTTTTATTGCATTTAGTGCCATGTCTTCTACTTTAATAAGATAATCATTTATAATTGTAGATATTTTAGTTTTTATATAGCTTCCCCCATAAAGAGCTGTATCGATGATTCCATTTTCAACACAATACATTAAAAAGCCCATAAGACCAGGAACCATTACCTCACAATCCTCTTCGTTTAGGAACTTCTCAAGGTCGTTATTTCCAAGGCTTGAGTATTTTACATAGATTTCTCCAACTATACCTACCCTAACCTTCTTTTCATTTGTTCTTTCTATTTGAGCAAATGAGTTTGCAATTTTATTGAAGTTCCTTTCCATATCCTTCTTACTATAGCCTTTGCCATGGTTAATTTCAGCTGATAATATATTAACCCAATATTCTACTAGTTTTTCGCTTTCTCCCTTATTTTTTTCATAAGGTTTAACCTGGTTATTTAGAAGCATCAGTAAATCTCCATACCCTACTACAGCTACAGACTTTAGAAGCATAGGAAGGGTATACTTAAACCCGCTATTTTTCTCCATACCTGAAGAATTTAAAGATATAACTGGAATATATCCCATTCCTGCTTTATTTAAGGCCTTTCTCAAAAGATGGATGTAGTTAGACGCCCTACAGCCTCCACCTGTCTGTGTAATCATAAGGGCTACTTTACTTAAATCATATCTTCCACTCTTCAATGCATCAATAAATTGACCAATTACAAGAAGTGCAGGATAACAGGTATCATTGTGTACAAGCTTTAGTCCCTCTTCTACTACAGAGGGTCCCTCGTTCTTAAGTACCTCCATATTGTATCCATGTTTCTTAAAAACCTGTATTAGCATTGAAAAGTGAATAGGTAACATATCCGGTATCAATATGGTATAGTCTTTTTTCATTTCTTTTGTAAATTCTACAATTTGGATATCACTATGCATTGACTGCCACCTCTTCTTTTCTTTGCTCTATTGCAGCTAATAGACTTCTAAGTCTTATTTTTACTGCACCAAGGTTTGTAATCTCATCTATCTTGATTTGAGTATATATCTTCTTTTCCTTTTCCAATATACTTTGGACTTCATCTGTAGTTACAGCATCAAGGCCACAGCCAAAGGATACCAGCTGAATTAGATTCATATTTGGTTTAAGGCTAATATATCTTGCTGCTGAATATAGTCTTGCATGATAGGTCCACTGATTAAGCACATTTACAGGGAATTTTTCAACCATATGACTTACTGAATCCTCAGTTACAACAGCCACCCCAAATTCAGTTATAAGCTTAGCTATTCCGTGATTAACCTCCGGGTCAATATGATATGGTCTACCTGCCAAGACTATTATATGCATGTCATTTGCCTCTGCTAGTTCAATATATGTCTTTCCCATATCCTTAACCTTCTTCATATAAAGATAATATTCATCAAAGGCTTTACTTACAGCATTTTTAACTTCCCTATATGGAATATTTCCAAAATTATTCTCTAGAACTCTATGGATATTCTTCGAAAAGTCCTTCCTTCTATGAATTCCCAGATAATCATAAATAAATTTCGTATTTTCTATCTCACTAACATTTGCCTTTATTACCTCTGGGTAATATGCAACGACAGGGCAGTTAAAATGATTATCTCCCTTTTCCTCATTTATATTGTAGGTTAAGCATGGATAGAAGATTGCTTCTACCTTTTTTTCCAATAGATAATCTATATGCCCATGAATAAGCTTTGCTGGGAAACATACTGTATCTGAAGGAATTGTATGTTGCCCCTTTAGATACAGCTCTCTATTTGAGGTTGGAGATGTAATTACCTCAAATCCTAATTGGGTAAAGAATGTATGCCAAAATGGCAACATTTCATACATATTAAGACCCATTGGAATACCTATTTGACCTCTATTACCCTTTAGTGGCTTATACTCCTGTAAAAGGGATAACTTATAATCAAACAGATTATATTTAGGCTTATTGTTCTTTGTAGCTATAGGTCTTTCACATCTGTTTCCACCTATAAATTTTCGCTTACCATCAAAGGTATTTACTGTAAGCTTGCAGTTATTATTACATAGACCGCAATTTACTACCTTTGCCTCATGTACAAAATGCTTCAATTCCTCTATACCAAGTAGGTTTGTTTGCCCTTTTGTATTAGACTTAGCATACAAGGCAGCACCATAGGCTCCCATTATTCCAGAAATATTTGGTCTGATAACATTTCTTCCTATTTCCTTCTCAAAAGCTCTTAGTACTACATCATTATGAAAGGTTCCACCCTGTACTACTATGTTTTCACCAAGCTGATCAGCTGAGGACGCCCTTATTACCTTATATATTGCATTTTTAACAACACTTAAGGAAAGTCCCGCTGAAATATTTTCAATGCTTGCTCCATCTTTTTGAGCCTGTTTTACAGATGAATTCATAAATACTGTACATCTTGAGCCTAGATCTACTGGTCTGTCAGCTTTAAGGCCTATCTTTGCAAAGTCCTTTATATTGTAATCCAAGGCACCTGCAAAGGTCTGTAAGAATGACCCACATCCCGAGGAGCAGGCTTCATTTAAAAATATATTGTCTATTACTCCATTTCTAATTTTAAAGCATTTTATATCCTGTCCGCCTATGTCGATAATAAAATCCACTTCTGGTTTGAATTTCTTTGCAGCAGTATAATGAGCTATGGTTTCAACCAAGCCATAATCTACCTTGAAAGCATTCTTAATAATATCCTCTCCATATCCAGTTACCGCCGAGGATACTATTTTTATGTGTGGATACTTTTCATAGAACTCAATCAAGAAGTCCTTTATTATTGGCACAGGATTTCCGCTATTAGGAAGATATTTCGAATAGAGAATTTCCTCATTACCATTTATTACAGCTGCTTTTACAGTTGTAGATCCTGCATCTATTCCAAGATATGCATCCCCAAAATATTCCTCAGGATTTACATATTCTATTCTTTCCATGGAATGTCTAGAATTAAATTCATTAAGGTCATCTTCATCATCAAACAATGTCATAGTAGATACATAGCTTGCATCTGATTTATAGCTACCTATGTCTTCTATAGCTGTATCAATATCTATGAATTTGTTTAAGTCTGCATATGCTGCACCAAGTGCTACGTAGTAGAGTGAGTTTTCAGGACATATTCCTTTAATATGGAGTATGTAATTAAAACTTTCTCTAAGTTGAGAGAAAAATGTTAATGGTCCACCTAGATATACAACCTGACCCTTAATTTCACGACCTTGAGCCAATCCTGCTATGGTTTGGTTCACAACTGCAGCAAAGATACTTGCTGAGATATCAGTTTTTTTTGCTCCTTGATTTAGAAGGGGTTGCACATCGGTTTTTGCAAAGACTCCACATCTTGAAGCAATGGTATATATCTTCGTATAATCCTTTGCCAAATCATTCATTTCCAACAAAGAGATATTAAGTAAAGTTGCCATCTGGTCAATAAATGCGCCTGTACCACCTGCACAGGAACCATTCATTCTTACCTCTATACCATTTGTAAGAAAGAGTATTTTTGCATCTTCTCCACCTAATTCTATAACTACATCAGTATGAGGAATCAGTCTTTTAACAGCTATTCTAGTGGCATATACCTCCTGAATAAATGGAATTCCACAAACCTCTGCCAGGCCCATTCCTGCAGAGCCCGATATACATAACCCAAAATCCTTCTCCTGAGGAAATCTATCTCTAACCCTTTGTAATAGTTCTGCTGTTTTTTGTGTAATCTGAGAATAATGTCTCTCATAGGAATGAAATACTAAATTATCTCTATCATCTAATACAACACACTTCAACGTAGTTGAACCAACGTCCAAGCCTATCTTCATCTATCTCACCTTTCTTTGTCATAAATGTATAATATCACAAGAGAATATGAAAGTACATAATCCCCAACACTCTTGGATTGTTAAATCTATGTAAATTTTTCTGAATATATCTACAATATCAAAGGAATATGTCACAAATGTTAACTTAAGAGATCATATTTTAATGAGTTTAAATTAGATGTTCTAGAAAAGAAATAAAAGACATTTTTTCGGTTTTTAAGATTGATTTTTTCTTATCATAGTGATAAACTATTAACGAACGATTTGTTTGTTTAAATAAAATTTTACATTGGAGGTACATAAATGGAACAAAAATTATCAAGAAAAGAGTTCCTGAAAAAAGCAGGAGTAACAGTTGCTGGTGTAGCTGTAACAGGTTCAATTGCTACTGTTTTATCAGCTTGTTCAGCTCAACCTGCAGCAAGCTTAGATGAAAATCAAGCTCCAGCATATCCATTTGCATGGAAAAAAGTTGACCCAGCTAAGGTTGAGGAAGCTGCTTTTAAGGGATATAAAGAAAAGGGTGGCTGAGGCGTTGGCGTAGCCGAAGGGTTCTTCGGTGTATTAGCAACAGAAGTAGGATATCCATACAACCAAATACCTACAGCAGCATTTACAAATGCAGGTGGTGGTTATAACCAAGCTAGTCTTTGTGGATGTATAGGTACAGCAGCTACATGTATTGGTATGGTTTGTGAACCAGATCAAGCAAAGAAGATTTTAGGTGAATTATCAGCTTGGTACAAAACTGCTGAATTCCCAATATATCAACCAGAAGGATTAGGATTGAAAAATACTGTTGCAGAATCAACTTTATGTTCTGAGTCTGTAGGTAAGTTCATGGAAGCTCAAGGAGTAGCCTATGGAGATCCTGAAAGAAAGAGCCGTTGTGCGGGAGTTACTGCAGATGTTGCTCGTAAGATGGTTGAACTTCTAAACGAAGCTTTAGCATAAGAAAAACTTTGGGGTCAGGCTTTCTTTATTTCTTATTTATAGAAAAAGAAATAAAGAAAGCCTGACCCCGTTTATTTATGCCTTTACTAATTTTACTCCAAGGGAGAAGAATAATGCACTCATAAGAAGTAGCACCCCAATTCCAGGAAGTATATCTACTAGATTCCCGTTGTAGACAACTATCTTTTCCATTGCTTCTATAGCCCACTTTTGAGGTGTGAAATTGGCTAAAAATCTTATAAACTTTGACTGTACAATTTCAATTGGCCACATAGCCCCTCCCAGCATAGAAGTAGAGGTTAATAATACAGGTGTTACAGTGGAAAGCTGATTATGAGTCTTAACAACTCCTGCCAGCAACAATCCTAAAGTGGTGGTTGTCAGTACAAACAACAATCCAACTCCAACTACAAGAAAGAATTTGTCACTCTCACCCCAGTCCATACCCATCATATATTTTGTAAGGTACATTAAGAGTACTATTTGAAGAGCACCTACTATAAAAGCTGAAAGGAGATTTCCTCCAAGGATTCCAGTCTTTGTTAAGGGTGATATAATCATTTTACTCCAGGTCTTATATTGTTTATCTTCTAAAATTGATCCAACTCCAAAGACTATGGTATACATGGACATAAAAAGTATCATTCCAATTGTAATATGTTTAAATCCATCAAATTCATATACATCTCCGCTATTTTGGATTACTCTTTTAACTGTCATTGATTTTCTGTTATTAATAGAATCCATAATATCACCATATACAAATTCTTCTGAAAAGATTTTATCTATTGGATGAATATTATCTAAATATTCTACTACCTCTTTAGATATCCCTGTTGCTGATTTGATGTTAAATAAGGTATTAGTAGCTAAATTTTCAAGGATTATAATATTTACATCTTCTTTTGTTTTCATCATCCAAAGTTCATCATCTTTATAATATATACCAGCAAGAGTTTTTCCCTCTTCCACCTCAGCCTTCATCTCTTCATATTCTGTCTCTTCAAATCTATAGCTCTTTGTCTTTGTTAATTCCTGCATAAATCTAGTATAAGAAGGTGTCACTTCATCAGTAGCAACCAAGATTTTGTAGCTATTTGTTGACATCTGTGGTCCTGCAAATATAAAGATAAAACCTAGTGATAATGCTATCATCAATAGAATTACACCAATATCTTTTTTAAGCTTCATTACCTTCAGTAATAGTATACTTGACATGGTTACCCCTCCTTCCCCTCATTAATATAATTGTTGCAAGGATCATAAAAGTAATTCCAAAGGCTATCATTCCTAAAAGATATTGTGAAAATTCATTAAATCCATATCCGTAATAGTTTTTCATTAGGGCTTTTAAGAGTAGTCCATTTGGTACAAAATTGCTAAGTGTTCTTACTATCCCAGGCAAAACTTCAATTGGCAACATATTACCACCTAATATTGACATAACCTGTATGATAAAAGAGGTAAATACATTTTCCAAATTGTAGTTTCCAGATTTATATACAAGAGCTGAGATCAGTATTCCAAGTCCTGCTATTGCCAAGGATGAAGTTAAGAATATCATCAATACATTTATGGTATTTCCCCACTCTACCCTTAGAAAGGATGATGAGAACAGAAATGAAATCACTGATTGAACCAAAACAACTAGAAAAATTGTTGCAGTCTTTCCTATTACTATAGACCATTGTTCTACTCCACTGGCAGACATCCTGTCATATGTTTTCATATCCTTTTCTTCTAATAGAAGCTTTCCACCGTAACCTGCACTAAATAATACAAACATTGCAGTCATGGCAAATGCATAATATGCTCTTGAGTTCATAGGTGGTCTGTTATTTAACTCTTCATACTTTAATTCTGGCCTTTGGGTTTTCAATATATCATTTATTTTTTCACTTATGGCCTCTATATGGAGAGAAATATCCCCTTCTATTTGGAGTCTTTCATAGAGTCTCGTAAAAGAGTTTTTAGCTGCAATATTATAGTTCATTATATCTGAAAATCCTCTCATTACCTCTTCAACAATTGTAGTTCCAATATTTTTATCCGATCTTCCAATTACTCTTATTTCAACTACATTTCTAAAGGAGGTTCCAAAATTTATCATAGTATCCTTAATAAAACCCTTTGGTAGAATTACCATTGCAGTAATTTCCTTATCTCTTAGTAGCTGAGTAGCTTTTTCTCTATCCAAAATCTCATATTGGATAATTTTCTCTAATTCATCATTTCCCATGAAGTCCTTAAAAAATACTTCTTCTAAATTAAAATCACCAAAGTCCAATTCTTCAGGTACTGAATCAGTATTTTTTAATATAATATCTATAAGTTCATCTTTTTCCTCTTGTAAATCATACTCCTTAACAATCCCTATCTTTATTTTTTCCATGGATGAAAAATCTTCAAAGGATAATGTTAGAGACATTCCAAGGATAGACATTAAGACAATTGGCATTACAATTAGTAAAAGTATTGCTGTTCTATCGCTTATGGCTATTTTAAAATCCTTAATAATCATGCTTATAATCTTCATCTTATCACCCCTAATCCCTAAGGGCTCTGCCAGTTAAGTGCAGAAATACTGTTTCTAGAGTTGGCTTTTTAACGTCTATTGAAAGTATTTTTTTATCTGTATCCCTTATAATCTGAATTAAATCTCCCATAAGATTTTCTGCTTTCTCACTTAATATACTACAGGTATTTTCCTTAAGGATAATCTCATCTATATATGATAGAGACCTAATCTTTTGAGCTAGTGAGTCATCAATACTATTAAATACTACATCAATTTTCTCTCTACCATTTACTAATTTGATCAACTCATTTTTAGTTCCTCCAGCCAAAAGCTTACCCTTATCCATGATGCAAATACGATCACATAATTCCTCTACTTCTTCCATATAATGCGAGGTGTATATTATAGTCATGCCCTCTTTATTAAGGTTCTTAACTGTACTTAATATATGGTTTCTGGATTGTGGATCTATTCCTACAGTTGGCTCATCCATAATAAGAAGTTTTGGTTTATGAATCAAAGCAACCCCAATATTTAATCTTCTTTTCATCCCTCCAGAATATTTATCTACTCTGTCTTTAAGTCTGTCTGAAAGCCCAATCAGTTCGGCTATCTCTTCAATTCTATTATTTAATTCCTTGCCCCTTATACCATAAACGTGTCCCCAAAACTTTAGGTTCTGATATCCATTTAAGGTAGGGTAAAGTGCTATATCCTGAGGAACCAATCCTAGTTCCCTTTGAATTACATTTGGCTTTTGGATAATACTTTCATCTTTATATAGTATATCTCCATTATCCGGCTTGAATAAGGTTGAAATCATGGATATAGTAGTGGATTTACCAGCTCCATTTGGTCCCAGTAGTCCAAATATTTCCTTTTCCTCTATTGAAAAACTAAGTTCATCAACTGCTTTTAAATCTTTATAGGTCTTGCTAATATTTCTAATATCTAAAACAGCCATTATTTTACCTCCTTTTGAGGTATTAACTCATTAATATCAAGGTCTTCAAAATTTATACTATCTTCCTTATTTGGAGTTAGGAAGTTTAGTTCCTGGTCCTTCTCAATGTTCCAGTATTTATGATTCATTTCAAACTCAAGACTTATTAATTCCCCAGTCTTTGGCAAATCATTTTCCATGATAAATTTAATGTCCTCTTGCACTACATAGTTATCAATATCAATATATGCCTTGTATGACAGACCCAAATTCTCACTGTTATTTAAAAAGCTCTTCAATTCTGAAAATACCTCCTTATAAAGCTGTGTCTTCTCTTCTTCAGTAAGTTCTACTTCAGAACTTGTATATGATACTTGATCCATAATCTGGAGATAATCTTCATTTTCTTCAAACAACTCTACTATATATGTGAGGAATTCCTTTAACTGTGAATCGTTTAAAGTTATTGTAAATTCTCTGGACTTAACTTCTCCATCATCAGTTGTAACTAATACATTTTCACCCTTCATTACATTTTCTTCATTAATTATTTCATTCCACTTAGCTCCGATTTTATCAAAGAGCTCCATATTTGTTTCACTATCTGAAAGATCGAACTCCTCCCCGGATAGCTTTACAAATCTATGACCTTCAAGGTTTAAGAAAAAAGGTTCTAAATAAGTTTCATTTCCTATTTTATAGATATTGAAATCATAGCCGAAATCTCCGTAATTTAAATATCCCATTTGCATGGATTTTTTCAATTCCTTATTGAAGCTACCTTTTAAAGAGAAATTCACATCTTCAAAGGATTGGATTTTCTCTTGAACATCTCTTTCCAGGCCCTCCACATTGTACTTAGCGTTAACTTTAAACTCCATACTTTCAGAACCTTTTTCTATGCCATCTGTTTTTTCCATTGCAACCTGATAACTTTCCAAAGCATTCCCCGAACAAGCTACAAGGCTTATACTTAATATTATCATCATTAGTACTAGCAATATTTTTTTCATCTATTTCACTCTCCTTGATGATAGTATATAAAAATTATCTCTTAGTTTCTTCTAACTATTTTCCTATTAATTTAAAATAAACCATGACTTTTAGCATAGATTAATTAAATATTCTTAGGATAGATAAAACATTTATGAACTTAAAGGCAGATGTATTA
>CAZHLF010000048.1:0-12582 GCA_964532845.1 uncultured Tissierella sp. | reverse complement strand
TTTTGACAATGATAGTTGATTTTTTATTTCCATTTAATCTACTCCTTTTCTCGAATAGTAGGTGATCAAGATGGTCTTAAGGGTAAATTGACTAATCTTATTTAAATCATATGTTTATCCGACTACTAGTTTAACAATTAATCCCTATTCCTGCAGCTACATTACAGTCTTGCATAACACTAAGGGAACACCCCTCAGTTGATGGAAAACCACAAGCTAATTTTAATAACCTTCGAAGATGTCAATTGTACATTCCACAATTGTCTTCTGTTATCACCGATTCAACTCCTATCAAATATAGAATATCAAGAACCTCGACTCATTTTAAACAAAACAGAAAAGGTCATGGCTGCACTAAGTACACTAAACATCAGAAAAACAAGGAATCCTTCAGATTTAAATGCAGAAATATATTTTTCTTTTATAAAAACCTTTTCCTTATATTTACTTTTCATAGCTATGAGCGATGTTCTAAATCCCTTGTCTATTAACATAAGAGCAACACATATAATACAGATACTCAAGTAGAACAAAATAATCATTCTGTTAGATTCAAATACTGAACTTTCAAAGTATATCGCGCCTAAATTTATTAGTGCATGTAGTGCTATTGGTGGTATTATACTATTTGAAATAACATATAGTACACCTACCAATAAGCCAGCTATTATGGTATAAATCCTTGCACCATGAGCAATTGAAAATACTATCGAAGAAATCACTACAGCAAATAAATCACCATGCTTCCTCAATTTATTAAGTAATATTCCTCTATAAAGTACTTCTTCTAATGTCAGAGCAACTATAAAAAATAATATCTCTACAATTAGCGGTGAATATTCTGGTAACTCAAGTGTATTTTCAATCTTTGCTATTAATGGAATTGAAACTAAGGCATAGCAAATTATTCGGTATAGACCCCACATTAATAAAGTAATATTGCATATCCCAAATAATGATATTGGATATTTTACTCCCTCACTCATTTTAACTGTTGATACCTTTAAAATATACATTGCTGGAATAATAACCAAAATTACTTGAAATAAAAAATGTCCAAAACCACCCCTTGAAACCAATAAACTAATTACTGTTAACCCACAAAAAACATTCATAGTTCTTTTTATATCTTCTCCCGTGTTCACTTCCATAACCATCCGCTCCTTATTGGACTTAAGTTTAATCTATCATTTATAAAGTGGTGATTACATAACACTTAGTAATACCATTTAAATCATATTATTAATAAAGGTTTTAATCTCCATTAACTATAATTTCGATTGCTTTTTCAAGTAGCTCATCTTTACCTGACTTAATCCCTTCAATCGTTGGTCTTATTTCAATGTCTGGTACTATACCAATTCTCTGTGTTTCTCCACCATCAGGATAATATACCCCAATACCAGTTATAATGGTTTCAATACCTCCTGGTAAAGAAAATGATGAAATATTTCCATCTGCAGCTGCTGTAGTGCTACCAATAACAGTTGCACTTGGTGCTACTCTAAAAGCCATTGTATGATATTCTGCAGAGCTTTGAGTTTCTTCATCAACAATTATTATAACTTTTCCCTTATAATAATTATCATTCTTCTCACCAATCTTTAGTCTGTCTGTCATAGTAAAAACACCAGGATTAACAATACTTCCATTGGAAAACTTTACAAATTCTGTACTCTGAGGCAGTAAATACTCTCCTAAAGTAAATACTAAAAAATCAGAAGGATAACATCTAAAATCAATTATTAGTCCTTTTGTATCTTGTACCTGATTCATGATTTTATCCAATTTTGAGTTGCTCATACTTCCTGGATAAATATAAGCAATATCTGATTCTATAATCTTAAAAGCTTCTTTTTTATTCTGTTCATCATAATACCTTTCTAGTGTCTGATTTGCAGTATAGCATTTAATTTGAGTCTTTTCAATTTTATTATCTCTTATAAACTCAATATCTAAATTAGACTTTTTAGATCTTAATAGGTTATTTGCTATATTCCTTAGCTGTGTAGGATAATTTGATGCAGGATTATACTTTGCTCTCTCCTTTATAATTTCATCTATAGATTTATTGTTAATTGAAGTGATAATATCTCCTATCTCAAGCCCTGTTTCCTTCCCCAACTTAGGATTATAATAACCTGTTACAAGTGCTTTGTCTTCTATAAACTTAACCTGTACTGGAGCATAATAACCACCCCAGTAGATCATTATATCAGGATCTCCATATATATTTGCATGTGTATCACTGACTCTTGTAATTAACTCTAAAAGTGATAATTTGTATTCCAACATATTTGAAGAATCTATAAATTTTGGAATAAACTCTGTTAAAACATCATCCCAATTATCTTCAATCAAATATTTATAAGGGAAATAATATTCGATGATATTCCAATATCTATACAAGCCCAACAATCTATATCCTACATCTGGATTTTTATTATTTTTATATGCTTTTTCATTTTTAAACTCAGGATTACCAACTCCCTGCCTTAAGCTTACGTAATAGTTTTTATCAGTTCTTTTTGCATCTCTAATTTTATTAAGTTCTACTACTAATTCATCCCCCAAATCTGATTTTGATATCCAATCTAAATCTGGAGTCATCTTGATTTCTCCTGTCACTTTCTTGCTATCCCTATCTAATTCAAAGCTCCCTTGACTTTTTATCCAGTCTAATAAAACCTTATCCCTCTCAATTAAATTTTCCGCTTCAAGTACTTTGGGTAATACTCTAAACAACTCGTAATCCCAATTGTATTCACCTTTTGCGACATTAGGATGATAATATTTTAAGTAGCCCCATATTTTCCCTACAAGAGCTAAATCTCTTGTATTTTCATCAGTAATCTTTATTGCTTCAATCTTAGAGCCATTATCAAACTCATTATTATTCACAATCTTTTCCTCTATCTTGTAAAATGGGGTGTTTCCTTTTAAATCTACCTTTTCCAATTGGTTTGTCTTAGCATCTTTGGCTGTATCCTTGCATCCTATTAGAAAGATACATAAAAAAACAATTATACATGTTTTCTTCATTACATTTACTCCCTCCTAAATATATTTCTCAAATATAATGTACTAACTTGTTGATAATTGTTTATCTTCATTTTATCGTTATTTATTTATCCTTTAAGCTTTGATGAAACTGCTTGCAGTTTCCACTTTCCGCTGCAAGGATAACTAGACAACCCAATCTTTGATTGGTGTTGGTGACTTAGTTTGTAAATAGCTGAAATCCATAGAATTAATTGTACTTCATCCGTATTTGGACTTAAATATCTTGTTATTCTGAGTATATCAATAACTTCCCCAGAATTCTATACTTTGGGGCAAACGACATTCCTATGTGTCCAAACAACAAAATATGTTGTTTGGACACATAGGAATGTCGTATATACATTTTATATTTACAATCAGAATAAATTTGATAATATATTGGTAGATACAGGGGGAAACAGTAATGTATCGTATAGTTAATTATATTGAAAAGGAGTTTATGCTCTCTGAATTGACAGAGCAATGGAAAACCCATATCTGAATATCTCGATATGGGTAATAATGCTACAATCTATTCAATTACTTATTAGAAAGGGAGTTGATATGTATGAAAAAAGGAAAATCATTCACTAGAGGATTGCTAAACTTATTTTGCAGTTTTTTAATTGCTCTAGCCCCAGTTATAATTGAAAAAACTAATTGTGGTCTTATATGGGGAGAACCAGAATGTCCTGAAGTATTAAAGGAAATATACTTGGGTGAGTAGTACTTTAACGACAATATAATTACTACCATCCATAGATTCATTTTGAACACTAATTAGTCCATTATTTTTATTTATGATTTTCTTAACGTTAGCTAAACCTATACCATGACCTGTGTTTATTTTAGTAGAATAGCCATGACTAAAAAACTTAGAAAAAGAATTACTATCAATAAATGGGTGCAGATTTCTTATTTCAATAGCACTCATATTTTTTTCTCTCTTTATTGATAGAAATACTCTGTTATTTTCAACACCTGTCTCAAAGGCATTATCTATTAAATTGCCTAGAACTTCTACTAGCTCATAATCCTTAAGATTTGTTCTAAAATCATGGTCTTTAATTTCAATTTGAAAATCAATATTGTTCTCTTCTGCCTTTATTGTTTTCTCATACAAAAAACCAGCCAAAATCTTATTGTCTAATTTAATCAGCTTGTTTAGCTCGCTACTTACGTCCAAGTCATCAATGTATTTTTTCATGGAATTTACAATACTTTCATAATCCCTACTGGTTAAGATAATCATATTTAAGGCTTGGATGTGATTATCAAAATCATGCTGCTTTGATCTTAATTCTTTTATTAGGCTATCAATTACAGGAAGATACTTTTTATATGTAGTAAGCATCTTATCTTCATATTCATTTCTTAATCCATTTTTTAAAATAACTAGATTAACAAAAAGAAGACCTATTGATAAAAATGATACTAAAAATATGTCTCTAAGAAGCCCTTCCATTTCAATATATCTATATGCCAGGAAGGAGGCAAAAACTATAAACATATTAAGTATCAGCCCAACAAAAACCTTGTTTTTTTTATTAATAAAATCCACTAAAAGGTCTATTGGAGCAAATTTATGTACTAGAATTAGAATAGGCATTATAAAAGCTTGTGCAAAGAGTCCACCCTCAAAATCCATAGCTTTATCAACCTTAAATATAGCAAACAAAGCAATAACAAGGATTTGGATTAATAAAATTATTATAGTCGATATTATATATGTGTAAACTGTTTGATGAAAATTTTTCTTGTATAATAAATATATAAATAAATTTGAAATCAATGCTCCATAAATAAAGCTATATTTTCCAATTGATGTTATCCCTAGTATCCCCATTATTAAAGCTAGAAGAATCATCATGGCAATTAGGTCTAAGTATTTATTCTTTTTGTTTAATGCAGCCCTACCTAACAATAGCTTACTAGATACAATCAGATATGCTGTTAGGTCAAATAGAGACATAATTGCTCCCTCATATAGATTCATATAATATGCCCCTAGGTTTTCCTTATACTTTCTGCCTATTGGTATTTTTTCTTCTCTATCCTCTAGATTAATAGAATTATTTAATCTATCAATACTTGCTATATAATTAATGTTTACTATATATCCTTTATGACATCTAATAAAATCACTAGTTAACTCATCTTCCAGCTTATTTAATGAGTAGTGCGATAGTTCAAATTGCTCTTTAATGGTAACTACTCTAATTTTCCTCTGTATAACCTCACAATAAATAATTTCATCAAATCTTACCCGATAAAAATAGTCTCTTAGCTTAAAACTAATATATTCTTCATTCTTAATTCCATAATTTAAAACTGTACTTAAAACATTAATAATCTCTTTTTCTGTAAATGGCTTTACTATATAATCATAACAATGGATTTGTTTGAATGCCAGCAGTTCCTTTGTCGGTACTGCAGTTATAAATACTATTGGTGTTAATTTATACTTGTCATTATTTCTTATCTCTTTTGCTAACTCAAATCCAGAATAATCATTAAGCTGAATATCTAACAGAAATAAGACATAAGTCTTTTGTTTAGCCATTTCTAAGGCTTCTTTAGCAAAGTCTGTTATGTCTGTTTCTATGTTGCTTTTTATAGACTTAACTATTGTCTCTAGACCTAAAGCTATATTGGCTTCATCTTCAACTATCATTACATTTGCCATATCTATTTCCCCTTTAGTAGATTGGTAGTGTCAATTTAAATTTACCATAAAGACACAAAATTAACAATATATGGAAGAATCGTTGATTAAGCAAAAAGCACCTACACTAGTCACTTAAAAGCGACTAGTGTAGGTGCTTTTACCTTTTGTAATATATCCCTCGTGAATATCACTATATTCGATAATAAGCGCCTTATAATCATTGATAAGAGTATCAACCCAAAAATGATTGTAGCATTTACTTATCTTTTTTGTAATAACGATAGATTTTTATTCCGTTTCCTATTATGGAATATATTACAACAAAGGTCACTATAAGATAAAGTACCAGTAAAGGACCTTCAAGCACATAAGTCATTGTAACTCGAACTCCTAGAATAATCATCATTATCGAATATAATGAATAAAGAAAAATATTAAAAACGAATTCATTTTTTTTCATTGCAACCTCTATTCTACAATTAAATTTTTCTTGTACGAACTTATGTCTTACCGACTGCCAGTCATTGTGCGAGTATATAGTGATCTATCACTAGCATCTGACTTAAGGTGAAGCGATTCAGTGAGCCTGTATCCGACTTTTGGTGCATAATCGACATAATTATATTGTGTGATTGATTTTACATATAAAAAACCACTATCTCCAATTATTAGTCCTGCAATATATGATGCTTCATCACTCATCATACCAAACTTTAATTGCAAGTAACCTACAAGTGCTCCAATAGTATATGCACCAAGAGCCAAAGAAATAATACTTTCCTGTGGTTCAGTCCAATTGGATAATAGCAATGAGTTGCTTTCACTCAGCACCTTATTATGAACTACTTCTTCATGGATAGAAACTCCATTATATGTCATTATACCAGTCTCTTCATCAATTTGAAGTATGGTAACTGTTTTCCCATCATTTTCATAAACAACAGCCGTACGAATGCTACCATCCTGACTAAATGAAATATTAAAGTTCTCACCATTAACTATGTATTTTTCAGTATATTCTAAGGCATCATTATTAGTAGCAAAAGAAAAAGAACTAGTAGTGAAAGATAAAACTAAAGAAATAACAAGAACAATTAACGTCGGACGTCGAACTCTATAATTTTTTAGCATAACAGTATCTACCCCTTTCCATTTTTTGGTTATTAAATTCTTTTTTTGTATATTACTATCATCCTCTATCAATCGCAAGAGGAATACTAAATATCTTTGACTTCACATCGTTAGTCCTATTGATATCTATTAGATAGCTTAATAACTAATTAATCACCATTGGAATCTACCCCCTTAAGCAAAATGTGCCACATTAAATAGCTGAAATCCATAGAACTGATAGTACTTCATTCGTATCTAGACTTAAACATCTTGTTATTCTAAGTGTATCAGTAACTTCCTAAAAATTCTATACTTTTGGACAAACGACATTCCTATGTGTGTATACAACAGAAAATGTTGTTTAGACACACAGGAATGTCGTTTATACATTTCATATTTACAAAACTAAACAAGTAAAAACACCTACAACATTCACTTTTTAAAGTGCTTATTGTAGGTGTTTTTAATATTAATATTTTTTTAATAATATAGATCCATTATGTCCGCCAAAGCCAAGTGAATTGGACATGGCATAAGTTATGTCCCTTTCCACAAACTTGTTTGGTGTGTAGTTTAAATCGCATTCTTCATCAGGGGTTTCGTAGTTAATAGTTGGTGGAACTTTTCCTTCCTTAAGTGCCATAGCTGTTGCAATGGCTTCAATACCACCTGCTGCTCCAAGCAAATGCCCTGTCATGGATTTAGTTGAGCTTATGTTAATCTTGTATGCATGTTCTTTAAATACTGTTTTTATTGCAAGGGTTTCAAGCTTATCATTGAAGTAGGTTGATGTTCCATGAGCGTTGATATATCCAATATCCTCTGGATTTACATTTCCTTCTTCTAAAGCTATTCTCATAGCATTTGAAGCTCCTCTTGCCTCAGGATCTGGCTGAGTAATATGGAATGCATCTGATGTAGCCCCATATCCTACTACTTCAGCATAAATTTTTGCTCCTCTTTTTAGAGCATGCTCTAACTCTTCAAGAACTAAGATTCCAGAACCTTCTCCCATGATAAAGCCATCTCTATTTTTATCAAATGGACGACATGCCTTTGAAGGGTCATCATTATTTGTTGATAGTGCCTTCATGGAGCAGAATCCTGCAACCGCTACAGGGGTAATACTAGCTTCAGTTCCACCTGTTACAACCATGTAATGGGTACCATATTTAATCATTCTAAAGGATTCCCCTATAGCATGAGTTGCCGATGCACAGGCAGTTGTTATGGTCATGGAAGCGCCCTTTAGACCAAAGTTCATAGAAACCTGACCTGCTGCCATGTTTGCAATCATCATAGGGATAAATAATGGACTTACTCTAGATGGACCCTTTTCAGTATATTTAATTACTTCGTTTTCAAGGGTATCAATTCCACCAATTCCAGAGCCTATTATAGCTCCAATTCTATCTCTATCTAAGATATCAAGATCAATCTCTCCATCTTCTAATGCTAGCTTTGTACCAGCTACAGCAAATTGAGCCATTCTATCCATTCTTTTAGCTTCCTTTTTATCAAGAAAGTCTGTTGGATTGAAGTCTTTTACCTCCGCTGCAATTTTTGCATCATGATTTTCTGCATCAAACTTAGTTATATATCCAATTCCGGATTTACCTTCTAAAAGGGAATTCCAAAAGTTTTCTTTACCTATGCCAATTGGAGTTATTGCTCCAAGGCCAGTTATTACGACTCTTTTCATTTTGTACCCCTTTCAGTTTAATTAGGAGATTTTTGACTCTAAATAATGTACTATATCTCCGATATTTTTGAATCCTTCTGCATCTTCATCTGGAATTGTAACTCCAAATTCATCTTCTAAAGCCATCATGATTTCAACAGCATCTAGTGAATCTGCATTTAAATCCTTCATCATGGAAGTCTCCATTGTAATTTCCTCTACATCTGCATCTAATTGTTCAGCGATAATATTTTTAACTTTTTCAAATAACATTTTTATATTCCTCCTAGTATTATAGTTAATAACTAATAGTGAATAGTGAATAGTTGAAAATATTTAAAATATGTTCAACAATTGCTATCTACATATTAGCATTACAATTATTTTATATTTATCCTTTAGTTCTTAGCTCTTAGTTCTTAGTTCAGTTATTCACTATTCACCATTCACTATTCACTAATTACACCATGCCTCCATTTACATTGATTACTTGGCCTGTTATATAATCTGATTCTTCACTTGCTAGAAATACTACTGCGTTTGCTATATCCTTTGGAAGTCCTAGACTTCCTAGTGGGATAGACTTTAGTAGCTCTTCCTTTACTTCATCCTTTAATACATCTGTCATATCGGTTTTTATAAAACCCGGAGCTACGGCATTTACTCTTATTCCACGGGATGCTAGTTCCTTTGCCATGGACTTTGTAAATCCAATAACTCCGGCCTTTGATGCAGAATAATTTGCTTGACCAGCATTTCCTGTAACACCAACTACAGACGATATATTTATTATTTTGCCATATTTTTTCTTCATCATACCTCTAACTACTGCTTTTGTAGTTAGAAATACTCCTTTTAGGTTTACATTTAGGACATCATCCCAGTCTTCTGATTTCATCCTTATAATCAGATTATCCTTTGTGATTCCAGCATTGTTTACCAATACATCAATTGTTCCCAGCTCTTCTTCTACTTTTGCTACTATATTAGTAACATCTTCTTCTTGAGCGGAGTTTCCTTTTATAGCTAGAGCCTTAACTCCATTTTCTTTTATCTCTTCTACCACTGCCTGGGCCAAACTTTCATTGGAATTGTATGTGATTGCTATATTAAATCCTTTTTTAGCAAGGCCTAAAGCAATTTCCTTTCCAATTCCACGGCTGCCTCCAGTGACTAATGCGTTTTTTTCTTCCACGTTTACGCCCCCTTAGTTAGTTTTTCTACTGCTTCGTAATAGGTTTCTAAGTTGTTTACACTAAGGGTCTGTACATCCTTGCCCATGGATTTTCCTATTCTCTTCACAAAACCGGATAATGATTTTCCAGGTCCTATTTCTACAAAGGTATCTACTCCCTGGTTAATCATATATTCTACTGATTGCTGCCAAAGAACAGAGTGGCTTACTTGATCAACAAGCTTAGCCTTTATTTCATCTTTATTTTCTATAACATGACCATCTACGTTGGAAATTACTTTTTTACTCAACTCATTTATTTTAATCTTTTCAAGCTCTTTGGATAACTTCTCTCCTGCTGAGCTTAAAAGACTGGTATGAAATGGAGCACTTACAGAAAGTGGTACAGCTTTTTTAGCTCCTAATTCCAATGCTTTTGCACATGCTATTTCGATGCCTGTTTTTTCACCAGAAATTACTATTTGCTCTGGGCTATTGTAATTAGCTACCTCTACTACCCCATATTCCTTTGTTGCTTCAATAACTAAAGAAAGTTTATCACGATCAAGTCCCAATAGTGCTGCCATACCGCCCACTCCTGCTGGTACAGCTTCTTGCATGAATTTTCCTCTTTCTCTAACTACCTTTAGAGCATCAGAAAAATCCATAGCCTTGCTCATAACCATAGATGAGTATTCTCCAAGGCTAAGTCCTGCTGTATAATCACAGTCTATTCCTTCCTTCTCCATTGCTTTTAGAATAGCTATTGATGTTGTAAGAATAGCAGGTTGTGTATTCTCTGTTTTCTTTAATTCTTCTTCATTTCCATTAAATATTAGACCAGTTAAGTCCATATTTAAAATTTCATTGGCTTCGTCGAAGATTTGTTTTGATTCTAGAATCTTCTCGTAGAAATCTTGACCCATTCCAATATGTTGAGATCCCTGACCAGGGAATATAAATGCAGTCTTATTCATCCACTCCATCTCCCTTTAGCAAAGATAATTTTTCAAATACTTTCTCGCAACCGTCGAACATATCATGGATGATTTCCTCGCAGCTTTTGATATCACAAATTAAACCAGCAATTTGTCCTGCCATTACTGATCCATTTTCAACATCGCCGTCTACAACAGCCATTTTCAGCCTTCCAGTACCCATACCCTCAAGAGCTTCAGGTCCTAAGGTTTTTTCAATGTTCGAATACTCTCTGGTAAACTTATTTTTTAGTACCCTTACAGGATGCCCAGTACTTCTCCCAGTTACTATAGCATCTCTATCTCCTGCTTTAATTATTTCATTCTTATAGTTTTCATGCACTTTTGCTTCTCTTGAGCATACGAATCTTGTTCCAACCTGAACTCCTTCTGCTCCCAATGCAAAGGCTGCTACTACTCCTCTAGAGTCAGCTATACCACCAGCTGCTATAACAGGAATTTTAACCGCATCAGAAACTTGAGGTATCAGTGTCATGGTAGTTAATTCTCCAACATGACCTCCTGCCTCAGTTCCCTCTACTATTATGGCATCTGCGCCTAGTCTTTCTAATCTTTCCGCTAAAGATACAGTAGGTACTACAGGTATGACTTTTATGCCTAATGACTTAAAACGGTCAATATACTTTCCTGGATTTCCTGCACCTGTAGTTACAACAGGAACCCTTTCGTCACATACAATATCTACAATATCCTCAGCATTAGGTGACATAAGCATGATATTTACCCCGAAAGGTTTATCTGTCTTTTCCCTAAGCTTTTTTATCTGCTCTCTTAAATATTCACCAGATCTATTGCCTGATGCAATAAGTCCTAATCCACCTGCTTCTGATACAGCAGCTGCCAACTCATAAGTTGCTACCCAGGCCATACCTCCCTGAATGATTGGATACTTAATATCTAGTAGCTCTGTTATCCTATTTTTCATGTCTTTCCTCCCTACTCCATTTTAGAACCAATGAACCCCAGGTTAACCCTGCACCAAAGGCTACAAGAACTATATTATCGCCCTTTTTGATTCTACCTTGTTTTACAGCTTCATCAAAAGCGACTGGAATAGATGCTGCTGACATATTTCCATATTTATTTAAATTTATACATGCCTTATCTCTGTCTAATTTAAGTTTCTTTAAGGCTGAATCTATGATTCTGATATTCGCCTGATGTGGTACAACAAAATCTAAGTCTTCAAGTTCAAGTCCTGCTTTTTCCATAGCTTCTACTGCAGCCTTTTCCATTATCCTTACAGCAAACTTGAATACTTCCTTACCATCCATTTGAATTGCTTGAAGACCATTTGCAATAGTTTCAATGTCCAATGGCATTCTTGAGCCACCTGCAGGAACTATTAAAGTATTTCCTCCATTGCCATCTGCACCTAAATCGAAGGAAAGAATTCCATAGCCTTCTTCACAAGGCTCTAGAACTACTGCTCCAGCTCCATCTCCAAATAAAACGCAAGTATTTCTATCTTCCCAGTTTAGTATTCGAGATAGAACCTCTGAACCAATAACCAATACTTTTTTATAAACCCCTGTGGAAATAAAGTTGGCTCCTGTAACTAGACCATAAACAAAACCAGAACATCCTACACTCATATCAAATGCTGCAGCTTTAGTTGCACCAATGTTCTTTTGTATCAGACATGCGGTCGCAGGAAAAACATGATCCGGAGTTGCAGTTGCTACAATTATTAAGTCCAGGTCTTCCGCTTTTACATTTGCATCATCCAAGGCCCTTAATGCTGCGTGAGTTCCTAAGTCTGATGCTGCCTGTGAGCTTTCTGCAATTCTTCTTTCTTCTATACCAGTTCTTTCAACAATCCATTCATTGCTGGTATCAACCATCTTTGAAAGATCAAAGTTAGTTAGAATTTTTTCTGGAACATAGGATCCAATTCCAGATATGC
>CAZHLF010000047.1:0-12773 GCA_964532845.1 uncultured Tissierella sp. | reverse complement strand
TATTAGTAATTAATTAAACATTGTAAATATGAATATGTGAAGGATGTGTGTTTATGGCTATTCCTAAAAAAATATTAATTGACCTGATTAACGATCTGCCAGATGAAAAGATAGGAAAAGTAATTAGTTTTGTCAGATTCATTAAAGAAGAGGACAACATGGAACTAGTCTTAGAACCTGAAGATGAAGATGATATTATTAGGATTTTAGAAGAAGATACTTGGTACAGTTCAGAAGAACTAAAAAAAGAGCTTAAGGATAATAAAGATGAGTAATATCATTTATTCTAAAGATTCTTTAAAGACCTTAAAATCATATGATAGTAAAACAAGTGATAGATTAGTGACTGCAATTGAGAGTATTCCTTCGGGAGATATAAAAAAGCTCAAAGGGAATAATGTACCTCCTTTATTGACTGAGGGTAGGAAAATATAGGGTAGTTTATATTATAGAAGATAATGATATTATTAAAGTAATTAAAATAGATACTCGTGGAGATGTATATAAGTAAGACCTCTTAATAAATTAAGGGGTCTTTTTGTATGAAGAAGAAGCTTTATATTTAGTTAATTAAAGGATATATGTTATAATATTGTAATAAAAAGTGAGATAGGTTTACTTTTCACCTTATTTGATATACTCATAGTATTATACTTGATTCAAAAAAGGAGCTTCCTATAATTTAAACGGAGGAGAAGATCTTGATTATAAATCAAAAACTTTTAAAACCAATTGATGAAACTAAATATTTAACTGCTGAAAACGCCTGGAGATACAGAACTATAATTAGGTTTTTTTATCTTCAATATGAGAAGATGAAATACTGGCTCTATAAAGAGGAAGTATTTGAAGAATTAAAGATGCATAAGGAGTTTACCAATTATACCCTAGATAATTTAAAACAGGATTTAGATGTACTTGTATCCTGGAAAAACCTTACTCCTATTCAAGATACCTCTAAGGTCTCAACTGTGGAAGAGTTTAAAAATAAGCAGTTTCGATATAGTCTTTCTGAATACTCAGTTGAAATAGAAAGAATGACTCTGAAACTTGAGAATCTATCTATTGAAAATGCATCTCTAGAGCCTTCTTTACTGGAAAGATTAAAAGAGGAATTAGAAAAATTTATGGCTATGGTTCATGAAGAAGAAAAAACTGTTGGTTCTTGGTGGAGAGATCTGAACGAAGAATTTAAGAGACTTAATCAAAATTATCAAGATTACATAGGAGATTTTCATAGCCTAAGAGCTGAAGAAATGATGAAAACCAGGGAGTTTTTGATTTATAAGGATAGGTTTGTTGACTATTTAAGGGATTTTATTAAGAGTCTTCAAGTTAATGTAAACGTTATAGAAAGTATACTGAAAAATATTACTGACTCAGATAAAAGGATTGTTTTGGATAAGGTATATTCACATGAAATATCAATCCCTAGATTAGATGGAAACAATGATAATGATGCTATTCTTGATAATATAAAAGGCAAGTGGAGAAGTATTAATGAGTGGTTCTTAGAAGAGAACAATAGAGAAAGTGAAGCATCAAGATTGTTTGATATTACAAATGAAATCATAAGAAAAATAACAAGATTCGCTGCTCACATATCAGAAAGTAGAAACAGTGCTGCAAACCGTAAAGAAGAATACAAAAAGTTGGCTGAGTTATTTCTTTCCTGCAATGACATGAAGGATGCGCATAAACTATCATCTCTTTCCTTTGGAATATTTAGTCCTAAACATATCAGAGGGGATATGGAAAGAAAAACTGATAGTATAAATTCTGGAATATATGAAGAAGAAGCCTATACTTATACTGTTAAACCTAGGAGCAGAAACTATAGGGAAAAGGCTGTAAAAACTCCTATTATGTATAACGAAGTTAGAAAAAGAGAGATGTTAAACAAAGTTATGGAAAGAAGAGAAGAGGAGAAGGAAATGATGGAAAGCTATATCATTAATGGTGTTATTTCCTTTGATAAGCTTCCCTTTATTAACCAAAAGGTTAGGACAACTCTTCTTAGATGGTTAACTAAAGGTCTTGGAGATAAGGATTATCTAGGAAAAACTGAGTATGGTAGAGAATTTAAAGTTGTTTTACCTGAAAATAATCTAAGATGCAAAATATCCTGTGAGGATGGGGAAATAGAAATGCCTGCCTTCCAGTTGCACTTTGAGGAGGATATTGTATGAAGAATTTGGAAAAACTCCTGGAGAATTACTGGATTTTAAAAGATGATGACAAGGAACTGTATTATAGCCTTAAGGATAGTTTGCCTGAATATAGCGACTTCTTAAATGAAAAATTAGGATACCATGTTATTGTGAATCAAAATTTAATCAAGCTTGAAAAGATTCCAGGTAAGGCAGAAGCATGGATGGGAATTGGAGAATTTGATTCTCAAATAGAATATGCCTTTCTTTGTTTACTACTTATGTTTTTAGAGGATATGGAGAAGGAAGATCAGTTTGTTTTATCCAATATCACTGAATTTATTCAAGGATCCTATCCTGGGGATGAGAAGATTGACTGGACTTTATTTAAACATAGAAAATCACTTATTAAAACCTTAAGGTTTGCTGCCAATATAGGATTAATAAAGGTAAATGATGGAGATGAGCAAGGATTTGCTAACGATGAAAGTACAGAGATTCTTTACGAAAACAACGGCTGTTCAAGATATTTTGTAAGAAACTTTACATCCAGTATTTTAGATCATACTTCATATAAAGATTTGGAGAACAATGATCTTGAAGATGTTGATTTAGATAGAGGAGTTTTTAGAAGACATAGAGTGTATAGAAGATTATTAATGTCACCAGTTGTTTACAATGAAGGCTTAGATGACTCTGACTATGCATATATAAAAAATTTTAGAAATGTACTTGAGAATGATCTTGAGAAAAATTTAGCTCTTCCACTACATGTTCATAGAAATGGTGCAATGGTAGTATTACCTGAAAACCATAGTTTTAGAGATGTATTTCCTGGAAGTAAAACTATTAGTGATATTGTGTTGCAACTTAACTTAATCATTAGGGAATACATAGAAGATGGAAGTATAATATTAGAGAAAGATGATACATCAACAGTATCAAGTGTTTTCTTCCAATCAATGATTAAGAAACTTAAAGAACATAGCTGGGGTTGGAGTAAGGAGTATCGTGAAATGGCTCAAGATAAGCTTGAAATGGATATTTTAACCTTTATGGAAGAATGGGGTATGGTAAAGGTTGTTAATGGTGGTAAAGAAGTAAGATTATTGCCTTTAACAGGAAAGATTGTGGGATCCTACTCAAAAGAATTAAAGGAGAAAGCTAAGGAGGTGGAGCATGAGTAATAGGTGGTATATAAATAAGGTTGGGTTACTTAACTTTTGGTATTATGATGAAGAAGAATTTACCTTCTCAGATGGGAAGCTACTTTTAAGAGGCTCAAATGGCTCAGGGAAATCTGTTACAATGCAAAGCTTTATTCCTCTTTTACTAGATGGTAATAAAAGCCCTGAGAGATTAGACCCCTTCGGCTCAAAGGCTAGAAAACTGGAAAATTATCTACTTACTGAAGATAATGAGGAAGTAGAAGAAAGAACGGCATATCTTTATATGGAGTTTATGAAGGAGTCTAGTTCAAACTACTTAACGATAGGTATGGGTTTTAAAGCACAGAGAGGGAAAAGTCTTAAATCTTGGGGATTTGCTATTACTGATGGAAGAAGAATAGGAAAAGATATATTTCTTTATAAGGATATGGGGGATAGAGTTCCTCTAAGCAAAAAAGAATTAGAAAATAGAATAGCTACAGGCGGTATGGTTAAGGAGGGTCAAGGTGAATATATGAAGATGGTCAATGATCTTCTATTTGGCTTTGACGAAATTGAAGAATATGATGAGATGATTAAGCTACTTATTCAGCTTAGAAGTCCAAAACTATCAAAGGATTTCAAACCTACTGTAGTTTATGAAATCTTGGAAAATTCTTTGCAACAGCTTTCGGAAGATGATCTAAGGCCTATGTCAGAAGCTATTGAAAATATGGACAACATTAAGGGTAGACTAGAGGTTCTTAAGGATAGTAAGAAGGCAGCAGTAAAAGTCAAGGATATATATGACAAATACAATAGATTTGTTCTACAGGATAAAGCGAAAAATTATTTAAGTTCCTCTAAGGAATATGATGAAGTATTGTCCAATAAAAAAGATTTTGAAGAAAAAAGAAATAAGGCTAAAGAGGAATATGAGGACGCTACTAATAGGATTGAAGAACTAAGAGAACAGCAAAGAGTAACGGAAGAGAAAAAGAAGCAGCTGGATGTCCATGATAGTTTAAAAATTAAAGAAAAAATACATTATCTGGAACAGAAGATAGAAGAGAATAAAAAGAGTAAGTCTGAAAAAGATATTCAATTAGATAGTAAGAAAAGCCATGAAAGAAAGCTTGAAAGAGAAATAAAGGATTATTTCTCAAATGTGGACTCTAAGAAGAAAGATATGATGGAGATCCTTGAAGAAATGGATGAATTATCTTTAGAGTTTGCATTTGATGAGCAAGATTTTATGAGAGCTGAACTGGAGAAGGATTTAGATGGGTCCTATGATTTTACATTTATAAACAATAGCTTTAAG
Organism: uncultured Tissierella sp.; assembly: GCA_964532845.1. Lineage (GTDB taxonomy): Bacteria > Bacillota > Clostridia > Tissierellales > Tissierellaceae > Tissierella_B. Next base: position 8,151 of record CAZHLF010000047.1, on the reverse strand, counting down.
GCTCATAGTGATAAACTCATTAAGGCAAAGGACGGAATTGTAGAAAGAGATAGACAAAATAAGGAATATGATAATGCCTTAAAAGCCTTGGAGAAGTCAAAGGATGAACTTGGTTCTAATGAAAGGCATTTGAATCAGGTCGAAAATCAACTTTTAGAGACTAAGGAAGAATTAATCGAGAAGATTTATAGGTGGAGAAAGGAAAATAAGGAGCTCCTACTTGATGATGAGACTCTTATTAAGGTTTCAAGAGAAATTCAAAATTTTCAAGAGCTGAGTAGTTTTGATGATGTAATTAGTGGGGTAAGAGAAGCAATAAATGTGAAGCGAAATTTATTAGATAAGGAAACGAATACCCTAGACTTTAGAATCTCTCAATATGAGAAAGAAAGAAAAGAAATTGAAGAAGCTTTAGTGGAATGGAACAACAAAAAGGAAATAGAGCCTGAAAGAACAGATAAGGTATTAAGCCATAGGAAGCTTTTGATGGAAAAAGGTATCCCCTTTATACCTTTTTATAAGGCAATTGATTTCAAAGAAACCCTATCTGAAGAGGTTAAAGGAAGACTTGAGGAAGCTTTGTTGGACATGGGATTATTAGATGCCTTGATTATACCAGAAAGGTATAAAAAAGAGGCTCTATTAATGGATCCTGAAATGGGGGATAAATATATTTTTTCATCTCCTAACCTATTCTCTCACAGTATTACTGAATTCTTTAGATTAGAGAAATTTGAAATACCAGATATTAATACTGTAGATATCGATAATGCTTTAAAGAGTATTTTTCTTGATGATAATAGTGGTTCTGTTTATGTCAATGAAAAAGGAGAATACGGCATAAGTATTTTAAGAGGTAAGACTTCAAGCTCTTATACTCCTAAATTTATTGGCACTACTGCAAGAGCAAGAGCAAGGACTCAGCAAATTGAGCTATTAAATAATGAACTAAATAACATTATGGTTAAGATTCAGGGCTTATATTCTGAAAGAAATGTTATTGATAAGAGAATAGTAAAACTTAATGAAGAATTTAAAGCTTTTCCTAAGGATGATGATCTAAGAATAGCAATTAACTACTTAAAAAATGCGAAATATAATGTGGATAAAGCTCAGGAAAATATTAAAGAGAAGATAAGTGAGGAGCAGAGACTATATTCAAAACTTAGGGAGCAGAATCAAATAGTGTTGGAGCTTACTCAAAAAATATCTCTAACTCCTAATTTAGAAACATATAACGAAGCAATTATTGCATCCAATGAATATAGGGATTTATTGAGTAAATTAACTAATATGAGTGTGAAAATATCAAATGATATTGAAATCGCCTGTAGATTAGGTGAAGAAAGAGGAAATGTAGTTATAGATATAGAAAACCTAAGCGGTGATGTTTATCTATTAAATAAAAGAATTAAGGAAGATGAGAATTCAAAATTATCCTTGGAAGAACAGCTGGGACTTTCAAATTTCAAGGAAATTGAAAGGGAAATTGATGAGTGTATAAAATTACTAGATAGGCTTCCAGGTTTAATTGAGGATGAAATCAAGAGAGAAACAAGTGAAAAATTAGGTTATGACCAGGCAATAAAATCAATAGAAAGCTTAGATGAAAAGATATCCATAAAGGAGAGGGTATTACAAATTCAAAAGGAAATTTTCTCACAGGAATTTAAGCTAGATTATTGTGAACTGACGGATTTGGGAGATTTATATAAGAATGCACAAAATGTAATTAAGGAAATAAAAATTCAGGAAAAACATGATAGAGAATATTTAACTCAGCAACTTATAGGAAAGTTTACTGAGAATAATCAATACTTAAGAGAATATATACTAAGATTAGATAGCATTTTTGATGTTGATGATGAGCAGGATGAGTCTATAGCTACTCTTTCAAAAGGAAAGAGGCTATATATTACTGGTAAGGTAAGAGGTAAGGATATAGATTTTTATGAGCTTATAGACTTTATTGATGAAGGAGTAGAGGAAAATGAAGGGCTTTTAAGAGAAAGCGATAGACAACTTTTTGAAGATATCCTTGTTAACACCATTAGCAAAAAGATACGAGCAAAGATCTATCATAGCCAGAAATGGGTAGATAGAATGAATGAGTTGATGGAGAATATGAATACCTCAAGTGGACTATCTTTTAGTCTTGGATGGAGTAGTAAAAAAGCTGAGAGTGAGGGGCAACTTGATACAAAGGAGCTGGTAGAACTTCTTAAGTTGGAAGGTAGTCTTATGAAGGAATCAGATCTGAACAAGTTGTCAGAGCATTTTCGTTCTAAGATAGCAGAAGCTAGAAGGATTCAAGAAGATTTAGGAAAGAGTCAGTCCTTCCATAGTATAATGCGAGAGATACTGGATTATAGGAAATGGTTTGAATTTAAACTTTATTATAAAAAGACTGGTCAAAATAAAAAGGAACTTACTAATAATGCTTTCTTTCAGTTTAGTGGTGGTGAAAAGGCTATGGCAATGTATGTTCCACTGTTCTCAGCTGTATTTGCTCGATATGAAGGGGCAAGAAGGGACTGTCCTAGACTTATATCCCTGGATGAAGCCTTTGCTGGCGTAGACGAGAAGAACATTAGAGATATGTTTAGACTTCTTAATGACCTAAATCTAGACTATATGATAAATTCTCAGATTCTTTGGGGAGATTATGATACTGTACCATCTCTAGCTATAAGCGAATTAATTCGTCCTGATAATGCAGACTTCGTTACAGTTATAAGATATTACTGGAACGGTAGGGTAAAGGAGCTCTTAGTATGATAGAAAAGGAATGTATAGATTATTTTAAGGGGAAGCCCGGTTTTAGGAGATTATTTGAAGGATTAAGAGAAAAATATAGATCCCTGGGGTCTTTAGGTGGAGTAATAAAGCTTAATAATTTAAATGAACTGGAGAAAGAGGCCCTATCAGGTTTATTCAGAAAGGATTATTATAGCAAGAAATCTGCAGCTATTAAAGTTGAAATGATATACAAGGCTCTTGAAGGAACTAGATTTCAAGGGGTAGCTTTAGAAACTGTTGTTAGAGGATATTTTAAGGAGGAGCTTATTTCAAAAAAAGATGAAAAAGATTTTTACAATGCTGAAAAAGAGCTCTTCTTTGAAGAAATCTTGCAAAAATGTGAAAAGTCTAAGGCGTTTTATTGGCTAGATTCTATTATGAAAAATAGAACAAATGCCTACAAGCTTCTATCTCAAAATTATGATAAAAATAAGGAAGAGTTGAGAGAAAAGCTGATCCAGGTTATGCATGGTTTAAATAAACTTAGTTTTAGTTCATCAGAACTTAAAAGATTAGCTTTATTCTCTTCTAAAATAAGTAAAGACCCTCATACATTCGATGACAACACTCTAGCTGGTAATCTACTTCTCTATGGAATAATTTACTGCTTAGGCTTAGATTATCCAAAAAGTGCTGAGGCTAAATCAGAAGTCTTATATCAGGCTGGCCTAATAAAGGATGAAATCTCTAACTTTACAACTATTAGTGGGCTTATAGCCTATAAATATGGAGAAGTTCACAAAGGATGGGATGGATTCTATAGTAACTATGAACCTGTGAATATTAACATTTGGAATATTTCTGAGATAGATAGTGTAGTTAGTAATTATAATAAGGTATATATTTTTGAGAATCCCACAGTTTTTAGTCAAGTTTTAGAAGAGTTAAAACATTTTAATCCACCATTGATCTGTACTTATGGACAGTTGAAGCTGGCTTCATTAGCCTTGATTGATAGACTAATTGATAATGTGGACCAAATTTTTTATTCAGGTGATTTTGACCCTGAAGGCTTAAGTATTGCAGATAAGCTAAAATCTAGGTATAGGGAAAAGTTAATTCTTTGGAGATTAAACAAAGATGAATATCGTTCAATAAAATCCAACAATATTATCGAACCAAGTAGAATTAAAAAATTAGACAGTATTAAAAATCTAGAACTGCAAGTCCTTGCTAAGGAAATAAAGAAAGAAGGACTTGCAGCTTATCAAGAGCTGTTAACTGAGAAGTATATTGAAGATGTAAAATTTGGGATTGGATTTAAATTATAGTCCTTCCTTCTGATGAAAACAGGAAGGTCTATGAAAGTGTCAGAGCAAAAGAATAGGAGCTTGAGGATGGTTAATACCATCCTCATTTTTGTATTACATTATGGTTACAAAATCCCTATTTCATTGACATCATAATTCGTCAAATGATATAACTAACTTAGGATGATTACACGACTTAAGAGGTGGAGCAGTAAGGAGGTACTAAATGAAGAAGTGGCTTTTAATTGTATCATTCATGATATGTATTTTGGCGTTTAATTCCTTAGCATATGCTGGTAACGATATAATACAAGTTAGTATGAATGGAAGTAAGGTTCAGGTAAAGGAAGTCCCTATAATGATGGATGGACAAGCCTTTGTTTCAGATGTCCCATCATTTGTATATGTTGATAGGACTTTGGTACCAGTTCGTTTTGTAGCAGAAAGTTTTGGTGCAGATGTTCAGTGGGACCAAAAGACAAAAACTGCTACAGTTCTTCATGACAACAAGGTGGTCAAGCTTACCATCGATAGTAACAAAGTAGTCGTTAACAACCAGGGTAAGACCCTTGATAACAACTCTATACCTAAGCTTGTGACATTTTCCAATGATGATTCAAGAACTATGGTACCTGTTAGATTTATATCAGAGGTATTAGGCTATAATGTTGGCTGGGATAGCGTAAATCAGGTGGCATATATCAACTCAAACGGGGAAAATATTGAAGTAATTGATTTAAATCCTATAGTTGATGTTCCAAAGCCAGAGGTTCCTGTAAACCCTACAATACCTGGAAAACCAGAAGTAGTTGTTCCATCTACTACAGCTGTGATAAACAGTATCAAGGCTGTAAAGGGAAGCACAGACAACCATACTTTGGTAATCAACAGCAATCAGCCAGTAAAGTATAATACTTTATTTTTACCTGATTCCAACAAGCTTGTAATTGACATTGAAAATGCAGTACTTAATATTCCAGGTGCCTTAGATCAACCTGGAGAAATAAGAGTAAGTGACAAGGATTTTACTAGAGTTACTTATTCACAGTATACAACAAATCCATATTCCACCAGGATAGTGGTAGAGCTTGAAGATGCGCTTAGCTACAAATTCTACTCTTCAGATGATGGAAAAACTACTACCTTAGCAATTGAAGATAACGAATTCAATGGAGTAAAACTTGATATTGTAGATGGCAAGGAAGCAGTAGTAATTGAAGGCTTAAAGGATGTAAAATACAATGTCATGAAGCTTAAAGCACCTGAAAGAATTGTAATCGATTTAATGGATACTAATCTTTCAGAAAAAGTATTTAGCTATGACATAAAGACAAGCTTTATCAATGGTATGAGAGTTTCACAATTTGCAGGAGATAAAAACTATAGCGTAAATGATCGTATAGTAAGATTAGTAATAGATGTATTGGCAGGAGTTGAAAACCCGGATATTAATATTGAATTAGAAGAAGGCAGACTTGTAATCTATCCAGAACAAAGCGTTTGGGATTTCATCACTTACGACAATACAAATAAAGAAAGATTAATTAAGATTAAAAATATTGATAGAACAAAATATGATGTAGACTATTTTTCAGACTTAAATGTTATGATGGTTACTATTCCAAAGGATTCTACTGAATTAGAGCAAGGCTTCTATGAAATTAATGATAGATTTTTAGAGGATATAACCATTGTAGAAAATGATGATGATATGATGATTTCTTTTAGATTTAAAAGAGATGTAGTATATGAGGTACTTTCCGGCAGTCGTGCTGAAGAAATTGAACTATCAGTGATGAGGGATCCTAGCATTTTGTTTAATGATATTACAGTAGTCCTAGACCCAGGTCATGGTGGTAAGGACCCAGGAGCTATTTCTCCAAATGGAGTAAAGGAAAAAGATGTAAATCTAGTACTGGGACTTAAGACTCAGGCACAGCTTGAAGCCTTAGGATATGATGTTATTATGACAAGAACTACTGATACCTTCGTAGACCTTTATGAAAGGGCTAGAATTGCCAATAGAAGTGAAGCTGATATATTTATAAGTATTCACCACAATTCTACTTTAAATAGCGGAATAAACGGCCTTGAGATTCTTTATTGTCCAAGAGGTATGGGAACAGCTAAAGTTGAAGATCAATTCCCATTGGCAGAAGCTATTTCCAAGGGGATACTTGCTAGCACTAAGGGAGCAGACAGAGGAATAATTCAACGTCCAGGACTTGTAGTTATAAGAGAGGCAAATATGCCTTCTGTCCTTATTGAAGTTGGGTATTTATCAAATTCCTTTGATGAAATGAACATCATAAACGATGCGTATCAAAATAAGGTTGTAGAGGGAATAATAAAGGGTATTCAAGCTTATTTTGAGTAACATGTTAAGAAAGTTGTTTTAAAATTAAATAAGAAGTATAATTATATAGGGAAGGGAAACCTTCCCTACAACTATTGAAAGGGGATTAAAATGTCTTTTTTATTGGGTTATGCTATAATATTTTTTTCCAGAGTACTAGATGTTAGTTTATCAACTTTTAGAACACTTATGGTGGTTCAAGGCAGAAGAGTTCAGGCAGCTATGATTGGTTTTTTTGAAGTTGGAATTTATATTACGGCTCTGGGGTCTGTTGTTAAAGATCTGGATGATCCTTTTAAACTGCTTGCATACTGTTTAGGATTTGCTACAGGTAACTATGTTGGAATCACTATTGAAAATAAGATTGCCTTAGGAAATCTATCGGCACAAATTATACTTAAAACAGCAGAAAACAAGGAATTGGTAGAAGCCTTAAGAGAAAAAGGATTTGGGGTAACTATCATTCAAGGAGAAGGGATCAATGGTCCTAAGGAAGTATTAAATATAGCATTAAACAGAAAAGATTTAACTAATCTTAAAAAAATAGTTTACGAATTTGCAAATGATGCATTTATAACAGTTAGCAATATTAACCCAATTAGTGGTGGATATTTCGCAACAATTAAAAAATAGTTTATTCATAGTATAAATAAGCCCCCCATATAATATATTAATATTAGTAAAAAAGGGGGTTTTTTTATGATTAATCGGAGGATATTGATATTTGGTCTCATAGGCCTAATGGTTTTAACTTTGTTTACAGTAGGTAGAAAATTGATATCTAGGGAAGAAATTACTGAACTACCGGGAGAGATGGAAATAGTAAGCTCTGATGAGAACTTAATTCCTGAAGTAGTTGAGGAAGATGGACTTAGAAAGACTACAATGTATTTCCAGGATTCCAATGGCTACCTGGTACCTGTAATGCGAAGGATTCCTTGGGAAGAAGGAATTGCAAAATCAACAATCAACAACATGGTAGATTCTCCAGAACTTAGAGAAACATTATCTTCATCAGGTCTATCTCCAATCATACCTGCAGGAACTAAAATCAATGGAATGACAATTGACCCTGATACAGGACTTTGCAAAGTAGATTTCACGGCTGAGTTTAAAAACAAGGATAATAAAACTGATGAAGAAAATCTTATTAAAGGTGTAGTTTATACACTTACAGAGTTTCCTGCTGTTAAGTCCGTTAAAATTCTAGTAGATGGTAGTGAAGTCAACACTATGGAAAATGGAACTAGTATCGCAGGTATTCTAAATAGAGAGAATATCAATCTACTTGGTAAGACTGAGGATGGAAAATCCAATGTAGTAGTTTATTATAAGGGTAGCTCAGATGCAGAATTTGAATATTTTGTACCTGTAACCATTCCAACACTTGCACCTATGGCTAATGTATATACAGCTCTTGATTTATTGTTTGAGGGTCCACCAGCTGATTCAGAATTAACATCAGACATTCCTATGGATGTAAACTTCCAGGGGGTAGAAATCAAGGATGGAACTGCCTATGTAGATATAAACCTTGGAGCACAAAGTATTCTTACAAGAGATGCAACTATAGATGATGTTATAAAAAATATTGGATTAACATTAAGCCAATTTGATGAAATAAATTCTGTTGAAGTATTGGTAGATGGAGAGATTATCAACTCTGCAATACCAGTATTTGCTAATGAATATTAATTCAATTGACAATTGACGATTGACAATTAAAAGAATAATAATAAAACATTC
>CAZHLF010000046.1:0-12944 GCA_964532845.1 uncultured Tissierella sp. | reverse complement strand
TAAAAAGTAAGTTCAATATGTCTTTGGAAAGTAATTCTTCATGCGATTTCCGTGATCATTCATAGGAAACTATTGATATTTCAATTTTATTATATTAAGATATACTAATGCTTGAAAATTAATAGTTATTTGATTGGAGATATTTATGGAGCGTAGTCGTGAAAATATAAATAGCATTACAGAAGGAGTTGTTTGGAAGCAACTTTTAATTTTTTTCTTCCCACTTTTATTTGGGACCTTTTTTCAGCAGCTATATAATACTGTAGATGCTATAGTTGTAGGGAGATATGTAGGAAAGGAAGCCCTGTCAGCTGTAGGTGGTGCAACAGGAGTCTTGCTTAATTTGCTAGTTGGATTCTTCATTGGTATTTCTTCAGGAGCAACAGTTACTATATCTCAATTTTTCGGAGGAAAAAACCAAAACAAGGTTAGTGATTCAGTACATACATCAATTGCATTGGCTATATTAGGTGGCTTTATAATTATGATCATAGGTTATTTTGGTGCACCCCTTGCCTTAAGATGGATGGGAACACCAGAAGATGTTATGTCTTATTCTCTCCAATATATTAGAATATATTTTTTAGGAATGATAGCTAACCTAATCTACAACATGGGCTCAGGAATTTTAAGAGCCATAGGAGATTCCAAAAAACCTCTATATTTTCTCATTATAAGTTGTGTAGTGAATATATTATTGGATTTATTGTTTGTTGTAGTATTTCATTGGGATGTTATCGGGGTTGCAATAGCTACTGTAATCTCTCAACTTGTAAGTGCTGTTTTAGTTTGTAGAGAATTAATCATGACGAATGAATCTTACAAATTAAAAATAAATAAGATATATTTACATTCAGGATTACTTAAAAAGATTATAAAAATCGGACTACCAGCAGGTATGCAATCATTGATGTACTCATCTTCTAATCTAGTAGTTCAGTCCAGTATTAATAGCTTTGGAACTGATACAGTAGCAGCTTGGACAGCCTATGGAAAAATTGACAGTATCTACTGGATGATCCTAGGAGCCTTTGGTATATCAATAACAACCTTTGTAGCACAAAACTTTGGTGCTGACAAAAACGAAAGAGTAAAGCTTGGAGTTAAAACTTGTCTAATGATTTCCATGGGAGTTTCCATTTTATTATCAATAATTCTTTACTTAACGGGTCCCTACCTTTACAAGCTCTTTACTACTGATAAATCTGTAATAGATATAGGACTTTTTATGCTGTATTTTACTGCTCCATTTTATGTGGCCTTTGTTCCAATAGAAATTTTTACAGGATCATTACGTGGTTTGGGTAATACGCTTCTACCTATGATTATGACCGGACTAGGTGTATGTCTGCTTCGTGTTTCTTGGATCATATTTGCAGTACCTATTTGGCCAAATATTAAAACTGTTATTATGAGTTACCCTATTACATGGATAGTAACATCTATACTTTTTATCCTATACTTTAAGTACTATATTAGAAAAGAAAAAATATAGCTAGAAAATTTAAGACATGAGCAAGATACTGGTATGTATAACCATATCTTGTTCATGTCTTAAAACTTGTTTTAAACAAAATTATTTCTTTAGATAAAAAAAGTGTTTTGCAATTTCTGAAACAATTCCATAGATTAATACAATTGCTGTTAATTGAAGCAATATTCCTATTGGTATAGTTTCTATATCAAAAAGATTATTTATTGGAAGAAGTGTAAAAAGCATAGTTACTATACCAACTCCAATTGTAGATAATATTAAAATTGGTGCTGGTTTGCTCCTGAAAAATGGCCTTTGAGTCCTCATAATCATGAGTATAATAAGTTCAGTAATAATAGAGAGGACAAACCACGAGCTATGAAATAGCTTCTCGTTTACCTTAAATCCCATTAAAAGAGTAAAAAAAGCCATATAGTCAAATAAAGAACTTATAAAACCAAAAATGAACATAAAGTTACGAATAAACTTGATATCCCACTTTTTTGGAACTTTGAGAACCTCTTCATCAACTTTATCACTAGATAGTGTTATAGCTGGGAAATCAGTTAGAAAATTAATTAATAAAATCTGTTTTGGTAATAGGGGTAGAAAAGGCATAAATATTGATGCTCCTGCCATACTAAACATATTTCCAAAATTAGCACTAATAGTTATTGCTATATATTTCATAGTATTTGCAAATGTCGTTCTTCCTAACTGAATTCCTCGATTCAATGCCTCCAAACTCTTTTCAATTAATACAAAATTTGCAGATTCCTTTGCCACATCTACAGCTGAATCAACTGAAATTCCAATATCTGATGCATGTAATGCTGGTACATCATTGATTCCATCACCCATATATCCAACCACATGATTTCTCTTTTTTAGTTCCAGTATAATTAGTTCTTTTTGCTGTGGGTCTACTTCTGCAAAAATATTGGTAATTTCAATTGTATTAGATACATCTTCAGGCTTAAGCTTTATAAGTTCAGCACCTGTAAGAATATTAGTAACTTTAATACCAACTGCATCTGCAGTATGTGCTGCTACCAGTTTGTTATCCCCTGTAATTATACGAAGCTCCACACCATTTTCTCTTAACTTAGTAATTGTATCCTTCACATCTGACTTAGGTGGGTCAAAAAATAACAAAAATCCTAATAAAACCATCTCTTTTTCATCTTCTATTAAATATTGCTCTTTAAAATCAAGGTTTTTTTTAGCTAGGCCAAGAACCCTTATACCTTGGTTTCCCCACTCAGTATAAAGTCTTTCTATATTTTCACGCATAGAATCATCCAAGGCTATTACATCAGATTTACATTCTACCTTATGGCATATCTCCAGGATATGGTTAAGGGCACCTTTAGTTATCATTACATTCTGATTATTATCCCTCACTATTACCGATAAGCGCTTTCTCTTAAAATCATAAGGTATCTCATTTAATTTTTCCACATCATTTATGTCAATTGTCTTAAAGTCTAATATTGCTTGATCTAGTGGATTCACCATTCCTGTTTGCAGAAAAGCATTTTGATAGGCTAATCTAAATACTTCTTCTGAATGAATTCCATCTATATCCACAGAATCATCCATATGAACAACACCTTCAGTAAGTGTTCCAGTTTTATCAGTACATAGGATGTCCATACTGCCAAAGTTTTCAATAGATGATAACCTCTTAACAACAACCCCCTCTTTTGCCATGACCTTTGACCCCTTAGACAAGGTAATGCTAATGATGGCAGGAAGTAATTGAGGGGTTAACCCCACAGCCAATGCCACAGAAAAAAGCAGAGAATCAATTATTGGTTTATGAAATATGATATTAAAAATAAAGACAGCAATTGTAAGAATTAGCATTAATTTAGTTAGCAAATAACCAAATTGACGGACGCCCCTCTCAAATTCTGTTTCAGGTGGAGTCCTCATCAAATGTTCTGCTATCTGACCAAATTCAGTAGCTTCTCCAGTTTCTACAACAACTACTCTGGCACTTCCACTTTGTACGTTTGTACCCATATATACACAATTTGTACGCTCTTCTAAGCTTGAATCCTCTGCTACAGGACCATAATTCTTATCTGATGGCAAAGATTCACCTGTTAAAGATGATTGGTTAACAAGAAAATCAATGCTATCAATAATTACTCCATCAGCGGGAATCAAAGTACCTGCCGAAAGGAGCAAAATATCTCCAGGTACAATCTCATTTGGATACTAGCTCGAAGTTCTTCAATTGCATTACTTGCACTGTATTCTTGAAAAAAACTTAAAAATACACTTGCAATTATTATGGTTAAAATAATTATAGAGTCAATCAAGGAACCAGTAACTGCAGAAATAACTGTAGCTACAATTAAAATTATAATTATTGGATTTTCAAATTGAGCAATTAAGAGCTTTAATGGAGTAGTCTTCTTTTGTCTCTCAATTGAATTTTTTCCGTATTTTTCAAGGCGTAATACTGCTTCTTCTTCACTTAATCCATCCGGGTTAGTTTTCTAATTCTCCAACACAAAATCAAGAGATAAGTTCCAGTATTTCTTTAATTCCTCATTTCTCATAACCTTCACCCCTTCCTATGCTACTTTCCATAATTGTCATTTATAGTTCTTTGTTTTTTTAAGATAAAAAATGCTATAAAACCAAATAAACTAGGCATCCAAAAGGAAAGTAAGCGATAGCCTAAAACCGCCACCACACAAGTGTTCATAGGTAGACCTAAACTTGCATATATACCAACCATGCCACCCTCGATAACTCCTGCTCCTCCGGGAATAAAAAATGCGCTTCTACTTACCAAGAAGGTTATACCATATCCAGCAATCAATATTATTGGATGAATACGAAAACCAGCAGCTAAAAAAACGATATATAAAGTTATAATATCAAATACAATATTCATTAAGGAACCTAAAACTGGTTTACCCCATTTATCACTTATTAATAAGTTCAATCTATCATAAAAAAGATCCAGTCTACTCGCTAGCTTAAGAGAATCGATTTTGACTTGTTTATTTCTATTTACTAGATTGGATATTCTTGTAATTAAATAGTTAATTTTATTTTTGTGAAAGAGTCCATATAATATAGCTGCTATTACTATGATTATGATAATTAATATTGAAATATATAATACAATTTGGCTTTCTGATAGATCATGATTTAGGACTAAATAAAATGAACCAATAAATGAGATTATAACTAGAGTCACAGTATTAAAAAGAGGAGGCATTATAACAGCTAATTCCGCATCACCTTCATCTTTATTACTTTTTGGTACTAAGTAATAGGTTGCTAATGCAGTGCTTACCAAACCTCCTGCAACAAGACCAAAGCTTGCTGCTGCCATTGTTATTAAAGCCCCCCTAAATATAGATATACTTGTCTTACCATTATTTAATAATGACTTAAGCATAAAACCGCTTCCGAAATAACTAAAAATCTGGGCTACAACTGCCAATGAAAACAATATCAAGTTTAATTCTCTAATTATAGTTGAAATTTCATCTTTAGTTATAATCTTAGGTAAAAAAACCACAACTATTATAATAAGATATATCAAAGTCAATGAGTATCGTACTAATTTCCTGTTAAATATAATTCTATTGCCTTTATCATTGTTAGCCATAACCTCACCCCCTCTTTTGCAGGAAGTACAACAACTAAACCATCATTGAATTTAGCAAATATATACCCAAAATAATTTAAGTGTAAAAAACTGTGAGTGATTAAAACATCCCATATGTTTAAACTAAAATGTAACTCACACATATAGAGAATTATTATTATTCCTACTCCATTGGTAGAAAATAAATAATGTCCATGCTATTTCCTATGGTTTTAAATCTTGTACCATATTTCCTTATATGATATAGTTTGAGTTGATTACTAGGGGTATAACAGGTAGATATTATATGTAGATAATATTATTTTTATCTAATTATCTGCTCAATATAAATAAAATCTAGATATGGTGGTTTGGAATGGCAGGGAAGAAATTTTTAATCAAATATATACATTTTTTCAGTTTTATACTCATAACATTAATGGTTTTTATAGTAGATTTTTATAAAATTCCTAATCCCAATGTTGTTTTATTTACTGTCTTGGTATATGTGACCTTCTTGGGTGGATTTCCATCTGGAATTCTAAGTGGGTGTGTTATTGTAATTTACTCTTTGTACTTTTTTTCAGAACCCCAACATTTTGGTAGTTTTACTCCCATTAATTTATATAAGGTTATTGTTATAGTAATATCTGTTCCTATAATGGTTCTAATAGTTGGAACCTTGAAAAGACAAAATGTATTAAAAACAAAAGAGTTAGAATTAGCAAATGAAGAATTGGAGAAATTAGTAAGAATAGATGGTTTGACTAATGTTGCAAATAGAAGGTATTTTGATGAGGTACTCAACACTGAATATAATCGTGCTATTCGTAACAATAGTTTTATTTCCATATTAATGATAGATATTGACTTTTTTAAAGGCTACAATGATAACTACGGACACATTCTAGGTGATGATACTTTAAAATTAGTAGCAGATATAATATCTAAAGAAATTAATCGACCTGGGGATTTTGTTGCTAGGTACGGGGGAGAAGAATTTGCAGTTTTGCTTCCAAATACAGATGATAAAGGAGCAGTCATAGTTGCTACTAGAATAATTGAGTCAGTTTATAAGAAAAAAATAATCCATTGTAATTCTGAAGTTTGTGAATACGTGACAGTTAGTGTTGGTGTTGCAACAAAGATTAGCTTTGAAGTTGGGAGTTCCTTGGACTTATTAGATAATGCAGATAAAGCACTTTATATAGCCAAACAAAATGGCCGCAATCAAGTATGTCTTTTTAATGATGGGAGATGATTAATTCATCTCCCTATTCTATTAATTTCTGAGTAAATCATTTGGAAATTATTCAAAGGGAGCTCATTAACTCTTTAATGAAAACATCTGCTTTTCTAAAATCCTTTTCATTAGGATGGCCATAGGATAATTTTCCCATAAAGTCAAATATCCTATTATCAGTAAACTCACTTGGAGAAAAGCTACCTTTACAGGCAAAACTGCCTTTAATAATCCCGCCTTTAGATTCTATAAGTTTAATCAGGTCATTGTTATAGAACTTCATTCCAACTCCATTGGTTGAAAATACAAAAGTATTCTTTCCCCTTAAATCTAATCCTTCTACTAATTTATATAACTTATGATGTAGACTTTCTCTATATACACCAGAACCAAATCCAACTAGGTCATAATTTTCTATATTAAGATTCATTGATTCCTTTATATTGACTATGTCACAATCAATAGTCTTAGCAAAAACTTGTGCTATTTTTTCTGTATGCTTCCTATACTCTGAACAATATATTATTAAGACTTTCATTTATGAATCTCCTTTTGGTGCAATTTCATAATAATAGCAAACTACTGCCTCGATTTGATTAAATCCTTCTTGGAGATAAAGCGACTTAGCCTTTTCATTATCAGCATTAACACATAAAATAGTTCTAGAAAAAGAATTACTCTTAGCAAAACTAATCCCTGCTCTTAATAGTAATCTTCCCAGTCCTTTCCCTTGATATTCTGGGATTACCGCCAACGTTCCTATGTTGACAATAGGTTCATCCTCAAATTCATCATAAGAGCATCTTATGCAACCCACAGCCTTGTCCTTATGATAGAGAATCATACAACCGCCCTCAATATTATCATTACTTAATAGCATATCTATGACCATATTGCTCGTAACAGGTACTTCATTGCCTTTCACACTAGCAAAGGCTATATTTCTAACTCTACACCAGTCATCTTCATTATTATTAAGCTCTAAATGCCTGATAACATAGTCCTCAGGAATAGTGAAATCAGAGATATTATTTGTATCTCTTATCAGAAGAAATACATAACGTTCAACCTTAAAATTTAACCTAGCTATTTTTTCTACCAGTTCTACATTATAGGTTGGTACGAAGGTAAAAATCTTTTCCAGGTCTTCAGTATGTAATAAAATACTATCAAGCAAACCTTCATAGATCTTCATATCATTAATTTCTGAATGAAAAATTCTAAATCTACCTTTCTTACCACTTCTATTATATTCATCAATAATTAGAGAGGCAGCTGCAACAACCTTTTCATCTTCATCTAACAGTAAATAAGTTGGATTTTCACTGCCAATCTGAAACTTTTCAAAGTCTTCATCATATAAGAAAGATTCATCTACATCCCCTCTATGCCTCTTGCAATAGTCTACGAAATCATGAAAGTTAACCTTGCTTAATTGTACAGTTTTCATATATTCTCCTTATCAATTAATTTACTTTACACTGCAGATGCTTGCATTTATTACATTATATCACTAGGCAAAGATCTTACATCAATTATTACTATATCCTTATTACTCTCTTGCGATTTTTTCAGTATGCTTTCTATACTCTGAAAAGTATAAGATTACGACTTTCATTTAAGTAGCCCTATACATCTTTTGTATAAAGGGTCAAACTCGCAACCACATGATCCACATTCAATATTAGCTTGCTCTACTGCTTTAATCAAATCCTCTACTGATCCAGTGCTATTAAGATACTCTTTAGAAGGTATAGCAATTAAGTCCCAGCCAGATTCTGCAAATTTCTCTAAAATATTTTTAATTTCTTCCATAAAAATCCTCCTTAATTTTCCTATTCTTTTTCTTTAATCCCTTATTAAAGCAACCCTATATGGATAGAGTTTTGCAGTCATTATTCCTTCTTCCACAGCAGGATCACCATTCATAAATTCAAGAGCTTCTTCTTCAGAAGAAGCTTCAAAGATAACCAACCCAAAGCATTCAGAGCTCTTATTAATAGTTCTTCCCGCAAGTATTACTTTATTTTCTTCAGTATACTTTTTTAGCCTAATAAAATGCTTGTTCACGATATCCTCATCTTTCTGAGTCCAATTGTTATCATCATGAAGACGTGGTGAAAGTTCTAGTACATAGACAAATTGTTTTATTTCATCCATAATATAAACCTCCTTTTTTAAGTTTAAGCTTTGATGTAACTGCTTGCAGTTTCTTTTTCTTTTAATTTTTACTACAAAAATATTCTACATTAATATAAAGTTACATAGAGCATCTAACTCTTTCTTGACTTAAAAATTCGCTTTAATCCTATAATTATTATTGATGCAACCATAGGAATTATAATCGGTATGAAGTAACGTGAATTATATAATTGTCTTTCAACCTTATCCTTAAAAGTAATTTCTTCTTTGGAATAGAGGGTAAAGGTAAGATCTTCACTCGGTAGTAATTTATATTCACCAGTATAGGTACCATCTTTGTTTTTTATTAACTCAAGACTACTAGCTACTATATAGGGGTGTTCCTTTGGTGGTTTTATCTCTATGGTTAGATCTTTAAAACTAGCCCAATTTGAAGCTGGATTTAGTAAATATTCAAAGGAGTGCAATGGTTCCTTAGTCTCTACACTATCCATGGTTCCTTTAGTCAAATAAGAAACACTTATTTCCTTAGAGCTCTGAGGTAAGAACTCAACTTCATAAAGCAAAACAAATATCCTATCCACACTACCAATTCCATACAATTGATCAATCCAAAGGTTCATTATATTGTCTTGGATTAATTCATCTAGTGTACTTGCATAAAGATTAAATACTTGATTCTCCGCAAGATACTCATTATATCCATACTGCTCATTATAAATTTCTGCTTCTTTTTTCAAATAATCTCCAATAGTTACTTCCTCTATGGTTAATTCATAGGAATATTTATCAGATTTCGCCTTCTTCTCTCCATCTCTAAAACCATTAATACCTAGTTCTATTTCCTCTCCTATTACAAAGACTTCCAATATTTCATTATCTCTAATCCAGGAAGAAATCCTTTCTTTATTGTCTTCTCCACCAAAATAACCTGCGTTAAAGCCTTTACTGATTACCTTTGTCTTTTCACGATCATAAGTATAATCTATTTCTATATTGACTTCTTCTACTAGTGTTTTTATAGAGTATTTATGTAAAGTTCCTATTTCATCATAATCAAAATAAGCTGGTGAATAAATGCCCTTATTTATAGAACTTAATATCTTTTCGAAGTCTAATCTGTTCTCCTTTGTTTCTTCACCCTTTCTATTCTTAAGCATAATTTCTTCTCCAATAAATACTTCAAAAGGAATATTAACATCCTCTGACCTTATGACTATCTCATTTGGATTAAAGTCATTAATAGAAGAAATAAAAGGAAACGCCATCTGAACTCTTTCCATATTTTCAGTAGGATTTGTCATGGCATATGTAGCCGTTACAAGACCAGATATACTATAGTCACCCTTATTGATGTACTCCTCTTTTGAAAAGTCAAATATCAATTTTTCATTTTCAACCTCTATAAAACTATCTTCCTCAACTGCTAATATCTCTAAAGATGGATATCCTCTCCAATAAGTAGGTCCTGAATTGGAATGAACAATTGATGTTAATGATATAGATAGGATTAATATTATTATAAAAAAATTTGGCTTTCTCACTAGCCTATCTCCCCTTTCCTTTTGTTATCCTAACTAATTATTCGCCATTAAAACTTCATATCCTTCTTTTCTTCTAATTACTCTAATACCATTATTACAAATTGCATACAACCCACAAATAATGTACAATTAACTTAGTGTACCGAAATAATATAAGATGGAGATGAATTAAATGAGATGGAGTCTAGATGAACTATATACCTCCTTTGATTCTGCTGAATATCAGGAGGATGTTAAAAGATTTGAAAAGCTTATAGAAGAATTCAATCTATGGGCTGATGAAAAGTTAAATGATTATGCTGAAGCAAAGGAAAGATGCGAGGAATATATAGGATATTCTCAAAACCTATCCACTCTTGCTTCAAGACTTGGAGCATTTGCTAGCCTTACAGCCAGTGTAGATGCTAATAATGAAGATGCATTAAAATATCAAAATAAATTATCAGTATTATCAACAGGAACAACTAAGCCTGAAGTAAAGTTTCTAACATATATTAAAGAAATGAAAAACTTAGATCATGTAATATCTTCTTCAGATTTATTAAAGGAGCATGAATTCCACCTAAAAGAAATCAAGAAAGAAACAGAATATATGTTAAGCCAAGAGGAAGAAGTTCTAATATCCAAGATGAAAAATACAGGGTCCACAGCCTGGACTAATCTTCAAAACAAGGTATCTTCAACCCTTATGGTTGATATAAAACTAGATGGAGAAGATAAAAAACTTCCACTTCCTGCAATTAGAAACCTTGCCTATAGTGCAGATCCTGAAGTTCGAAAAACTGCTTATGAAGCTGAACAAGCAGCATATAAAAAGATTGAAGAATCCTCTGCTGCTGCGTTAAACGGAATCAAGGGTGAAGTACTTACCATAACTGAAATGAGAGGCTATAATCATCCTCTTGATGAAGTTCTTTTAAATTCAAGAATGGATAAGGAAACCCTAGATGCAATGTTTACTGCAATTAAAGAATTCCTTCCAACCTTCCAAAAGTATTACAGAAGAAAAGGTGAACTTCTTGGTCACAAGAATGGACTTCCATTCTATGATATCTTTGCCCCTATGGGTAACGTTGATAGAACCTTCACTTATGAAGAGGCTATGAAGTATGTTGTGGATAACTTTGGAACATTCAGTGAAAAACTAGCAGCTTATGCACAGAATGCTTATGATAAAAACTGGTTGGATATTGAACCTAGAGAAGGAAAAAGAGGTGGGGCCTTCTGCTCAAACTTACATCCAATAAAGGAAAGTAGAATTATGGCCAACTTCGACGGAAGTTTCTCCAATATGACTACTTTAGCTCACGAATTAGGACATGGATATCATGGTTCAAACCTTGTAGATGAATCAATACTAAACTCAAGATATCCTATGCCGATTGCAGAAACAGCATCTATATTCTGTGAAACAATCGTTATGAATGCAGCCTTAAAGGAAGCAGATGATGAAGAAGCTATTGGTATTCTCGAAACTTCTATCTCAGATGCAGGTCAAGTAATCGTTGATATTTACTCAAGATTCCTCTTTGAAGAAGAGCTATTTGCTAGAAGAAAAGATCATCCGCTGTCTGTAAATGAGTTTAAAGAAATAATGATCCAAGCTCAAAAGAATGCTTACGGTGATGGTCTAGACCATGATGTACTACATCCATATATGTGGATTAACAAGACTCATTATTATTCAGCAGGTCGTAACTTCTATAACTTCCCATATGCATTTGGTCTTCTATTCTCAAAGGGGCTTTATGCAGAATATCTAAAGAGAGGTCAAGATTTCGTAGAGGAATATGATCAATTACTAAATGCAACTGGAAAGAATGATATTAAAGATGTTGCTAAACTAATGAATATAGATGTTTCAAATCCAGAGTTTTTTAGAAACTCTTTAAGATTAATCCAAAATGACATAGAGAAGTTTTTAGAGATTTCTAGTAAGTAGTCGGTTTTTACCTTAGGACCCTGTCGAATCAATCGACAGGGTTCCCTCTTTTTGTAACTAATTTGTAAATAAATTCTTACATTAAAATATTTGACAAGGGCCTTTATTTTGCGTTATAATTATCTTACAACTTATGAACGGGTTGCAGGTTGTTACTTGTTAAGAAAGGAGGCTATATATGTTATTAGATAAAGGCCATATATTAAAAAATAAGAACGAAAACATGGAGCTTGAAGACTATTCTATGAAGCTGATAACCAAATCAAGATTGAATGAGGTTATTGAACTAGAACACAAAGTATACGAAGGATTACCTAATAAAGATATTCTGTATTTCGATGATTATGATACGATGTTGGCTGATTTAGAGCAAGGTGCGAAGATAATTGGAGTTCTAAACAGTAAAGACAGAATTATAGCATACAGATATATAGCTTTTCCTGGTAAGGATAGCAGAAATATGGGTTATGATATAGCATTACCAATGGATCAGCTAGACCAGGTTGTTCATTTAGAAACTACTGTAGTAGATCCTATTTATAGAGGAAACGGACTTCAAAGCTTGACCTTACAGATAGCATCAAACCTTGTGAAACAAGAAGGATATAGACATCTATTATGTACAGTTTCACCATATAATTTCTTTAGTCTTTATAATGTTATGAAAAATGGTTTAAAAATAAAGGCTCTCAGGAAGAAATATGGGGCTGAAGACGAAGAAGGATTGTGGAGGTTCATTCTTCACAGTGATTTGGAAAGAAAGGTCTATAGACCAATTGATGAGGTAATTTCAAAGTGGGGTAATCTAGATTTACAAAGAGAACTATTGGATAATGGATATATTGGATACAATGTACAAAAGGACCCTCGACAACTTAATGATATAAAATTTGCTACGCATACCGCATAAATAACGCTTAGGTCTACCCCGCCTAAGCGTTTCTTTATGCCCAAGAGGGACAAGGGGACAGGAGTTGTGT
>CAZHLF010000045.1:3796-12977 GCA_964532845.1 uncultured Tissierella sp. | reverse complement strand
AATATCTTGAGCTAAAATCATCCAACAAGGATATTCAGGCTTTGTTTGAAAGATCAGTTAAGCTATTTGAAGATAATGGAGCAAATATTGAATATATATCACTTCCTCATTTAAAATATGCCTTGGAAACATATTACATCATAATGACTTCAGAAGTAAGCTCAAACCTGGCAAGATTTGATGGAATTAGATATGGTCACAGAGCAAAGGAATACAACACAGTAAATGAACTATATACTAATTCCAGAACAGAAGGCTTTGGTGAAGAAGTTAAAAGAAGAATCATGACAGGAACTTATTCTTTAAGTGCAGGCTATGCCGATGAACATTACAAAAAGGCTTTAAAGGTAAGAACCCTTATAAAAGAGGATTATGATAAGGCATTTAAGGATCATGATGTAATATTATCCCTTACATCTCCTATACTTCCATTTGAGTTTGACTCCATAATAAATGACCCAGTAGAGATGTATAAGTCAGATCTTTATACAGTTCCAGTAAATATTGCAGGACTTCCGTCCATGTCTCTACCAATGGGTAAAGTAGATGGACTTCCTGTTGGCTTACAAATTACTGGAGATAGATTCATGGAAGAAAAGATTATAAAAGCAGCTTTAGGCTTTGAAAAGGCGGTGCTATAATGGCTTTCAAAACAATAATTGGATTAGAAATACACGTTGAATTATCAACTAAACATAAAATATTCTGCAACTGTCCTAATGAATATGGTAAAGAGGCCAATACACAAGTTTGCCCAGTATGCTTAGGACTTCCAGGAGCACTACCTGTACTTGATAAGGAAGCGGTTGAATACTGCATTAGAGCAGGCATTGCATTTAACAGCAAAATTTCCAACCTTATTAGA
The DNA here is from genome assembly GCA_964532845.1 of uncultured Tissierella sp. GTDB lineage: Bacteria > Bacillota > Clostridia > Tissierellales > Tissierellaceae > Tissierella_B. The sequence goes on along the minus strand of CAZHLF010000045.1, from coordinate 12,112 downwards.
ATGGACAGAAAAAATTACTTTTATCCTGACTTAACAAAGGGCTATCAAATCTCACAATCAGATGAACCACTTTGTGATGGTGGATATTTGGAGATTGAACTGGAAGATGGAAGGGAGAAGAAAATTACCCTGGATAGAATTCATATAGAAGAGGACACAGGAAAGCAAACTCATGCAGATGAAGCATCCCTATTGGACTTCAACAGAGCAGGAGTACCACTAATTGAGATTGTAACAAATCCTGATATGAATTCAGCTGAGGAAGCGAGACTATTTTTAGATAAATTAAGAGCCACTTTAAAATATATTGGAGTATCAAATGTTAAGATGGAGGAAGGCTCTCTAAGATGTGATGTTAATATAAATATTGTAGACAAGGAAAGAGGACTTAAATCCAATATCTCCGAAATAAAGAATCTTAACTCCTTTAGATCAGTTGTAAAAGCTATAGAATTCGAGGAAAAGAGACATAAGGAACTACTGGAATCTGGCTCAAACTCTGAAAGAGAAACAAGAAGATGGGATGAAACAAAGGGCGAAACTATCCTTATGAGAAAGAAATTCGGAATGTCTGACTATAGATTTGCCTTTGATGGAGATATACCTCCTGTAAAGGTATCAGATGAATGGATCACCCAAATAAAGAACGCTCTTCCAGAACTTCCACATGATAAGAAGATGAGATTTATCAACGAATTTGGTCTATCTAATTATGATGCAGAGGTATTAACTCAGTCCAAAGAGCTTTCAGTTTTCTTTGAAGATACTCTAAAACATATCGATGACAGCAAGTTGGTTTCCAACTGGGTAATGGGAGATGTCCTAAGACGATTAAAAGATGATGAGCAGGAAATTGAAGATATTAAATTAAGCTCTAAAGACCTTGCAGAATTATTAGTCTTGGTTAAAGATGGAAAAATCAACAACAATACTGGTAAAACTGTACTAAAGGAAATGTTTGATACTGGTAAATCCCCTGAAACTATAGTAAAGGAAAAGGGATTAATTCAAATAAGCGATGAAGGTGCACTTGTTGGTATTATTGAAGAAGTTCTTAATAATAATGAACAGTCCATTATGGACTATAAGAATGGAAAAGATAGAGCCATTGGATTCCTGGTAGGACAAATAATGAAAGCATCCAAAGGTAAAGCTAATCCACAAGTAGTAAATAAATTGCTTCTAGAGATGATCCAAAAGAGATAGAAAAAAAGACCCGGGGCTACACCTATTTATAATGCACATATCGTGCTAAAAGGTAAGCATCTCGGGTCTATGACCTTAATGGTCATATGATATACCTAATGAATAGGCGGAGGAGTTACGGTGTTCGTTAAAGTAGGTTTCTTTGCCTTGTCCTTGTAATATGGGCAATCTTTAATAGGGGTACTTGAGGGATGTGTAACTTCTTTTAATGTACATAAACCATCATCTTCATGAAAACATTTTTCAGCACATTGAATCATAAAATACCTCCTATATTTGTTGTAGGCTTATTTTATCCATAATGGTTATAAATATCCTTATAGGAGAAATGTAAAAAATGTAAAACAGGAAACAAGCGCAATCGTATTAAATTTTTAGGAGGCAGTTATGGAAATTGGAAAAGTACCTAATGAAGTCTTAGAAAAAATAGTATTTTCAAATATAAAAAATAAGCGAGAAGAAGTACTGGTAAGTGCAGCTATTGGGGAGGATAATGGCATCATAGATTTTGGTAAAGACGTCTGTGTAGTAAGTACAGACCCTATCACAGGAGCTACAAAGGACATTGGAAGATTATCAATACATATATCCTGCAATGATGTAAGTACCAGTGGAGCTGAGCCTATAGCAGTACTCTTAACAATTCTTTGCCCTCCGGGAACTAGTGAGGAGGACTTAGAAGAGATAATGCATGATGCTTCAAGGGCAGCTAAAGAATTAAATGTTGAAATAATGGGTGGGCATACTGAGGTAACGGATGCAGTAAATAGAGTTGTGATATCTACTACAGTAATAGGAAAACAAAGTAAGGATATGCTCCCAGATTACAAGAGTATTGAATTAGGAGATAAATTAGTAATCACAAAGTATATTGGAATAGAAGGAACCTCAATTATAGCTAAGGAACTGGAAGCAAAGCTAAAGGATAAAATTGGAGTAGAAAGACTAGAAGAAGCAAAAGCTATGGATTCCATGCTTAGTGTTGTCAAAGAAGGCGTAATAGCTGGCAGACACAAGGCAAAATACATGCATGACATAACAGAAGGTGGAGTCTATGGAGCGGTATGGGAAGCAGGAATTGCCACAAAACATGGCGTAATAATCCATGAGGACTTAATTCCTATAAAGGAAGTTACAAAGGAAATCAGCCAACTACTCCAAATCGATCCATATAGACTAATATCCAGCGGCAGTATGGTAATAATTATAGGTGAAGAAGAGTTTAAAGACCTTCAAACAGAACTGGAAATAGAAGGTATTAAATCTACAATAATTGGTGAAATCACCCAAGATGGCATGTTTACAACTAAGGACGGAGTAAAAACTGAAATTGCCCCTCCAGGAAGTGATGAGTTGTATAGGGTGTTGAGTCAGTGATTATCTAATATGAACAGTAATAACAGAGGAACAGTAGTGAGCGACCTTTGGCTGCCCATAAACACGGGAGCATTCAACTGATAGACTAATACTTTCGATCTAAGGATGACAACTAACTAGCAAAGAACTTACTGAGCTCTTTTGCTAGTTTTTTTATATGATATTTTTCGCTGTTGTTTTTCTTGCATGCCAAAACTATTTCTCGAGATTTACTTTTTATATTAAAATATCTTACATCATCGAATCTTGAGATAATATCTGGTACAAATGATACCCCCATGTTGTTATGAACTAAAGAATTAGATATATCAAGATTTTCTGTTTCAAATACTACATTTGGACAAAAACTATATTCTAAGCATAAACTCTCAACTAAAGTTCTTAATTTAAAACCCTTTCTAAGTAGTACAAATGGCTCATCCTTAAATAATTCTAAATCTATAGCATCAACCATGCTTTCGTCCTGAATATTTTTTAGAATTTTGTCGGTGGAGTTAACAGCTAATAAAATCTTTTCCTCATAAAGAGTTTCATAAGCAATCTGTTTGGATTGCACTGGTAGTGGAAAAATTGCCATATCAATCATATTCTCTAATAGATTTTCTTCAAGAATACTTGATTCTGATTCCTTGATATTTACTATGGTAGTTGGAGAAATCCTATTAAAGATGGGAACAATCTTTGGGATAAAGTACTTACCATAAAATTGTGATACCCCAATTGTAAATTGCTCAATAGGCTTAGTTGAATAGTTATTCATTTTCAATAGAAGGGTGTCATTTATTTCTAAGATTTTTCTTGCTTCTTCTACAAAAGCCTTACCTGCTTCTGTTATTTCTACATTTAACTTATCCCTCTCAAATAACTTAATTCCAAGTTCTTTCTCAAGCCTTGTAATACATTGACTTAAAGCAGGCTGACTAATGAATAGTAATTCAGATGCTTTTGAAAAATTCCTGGTTTCTGCAATTTTTATTACATATTTAAACTGATTAATATTCATATCTACACCTCGTGATAACATTTTGTTATAAGTGTATTATATTTTAATATTTCTAAAAATGCAACAAAGATGATATATTTTCTACAAAGATTAAACGTTTTCAAATATAGGAGGGGTAGTATGAAAATAGCATATGTAGGTTGTCGAACGACAAGGGAAAGAAATGCCAGAGGAAAAGGTCTAAAGGTGTTTTCAATTGATGAACATTCTGGTAATTGGACAGAGATTAAATGTCTTGAAAACTTAGAGAATCCATCTTATCAAGCCCTAAATAATACAAGAGAGTTTCTTTATTCTGTTCATGGTGACATCACAAAGGTTAGTAGCTTTAAAATAGACAAAAATAATGGTATGCTAACTTACTTGAATGATATTGATATTGGTGGTAAAAATCCAGTATTTTTAACTGTGGACAAGACAAATAAATACTTAGTCGTAGCAGCTTTACAGGGAGGCAGTATATACTCTATATCTATTAATTCTGATGGATCATTAGATAAAATTGTAGATACATATCGATTTCCCGGGAAATCTGATGATGCGATCTCTTTTGCACATCAATGTATATGGGACCAATCAAAAGAATATATTTTCGTTCCAACACAGGCAAGGAATAAGGGCTATGAAGCATTAAATGTACTGAAATTTGATTCTGCAAATGGTACTTTCAAACTAACTGATACTTATTATTCAAGACAATATTCAGAGCCAAGACATGTTGCAGTACATAAAAATAATAGGTTTTTATATATGATAAATGAGAAGGGTAATTTCATGACTTACCTACAATTTGATTCAGAAAAAGGTAAGCTTAAACCTCTACAAATAGTACCAACATTACCTGAAACCTATGTAGGCGAAGGACAAGCAAGCGCTTCTGTATTAAGTCCTGGAAACAATATTTTAATTGGCTCTAATAGAATTCATGAATCACTTGTTTTATATAGAGTTGATCAAAATACAGGATATATTAAGGAAATTAGTTATGAATCTTGTCAGGGTAAAACCCCTAGATTTATAACTTTCGACAAAGAAAGCAATAGACTATATGTAGCAAATGAAGACAGTGATACCATAGTAGAGTTTTTACTTGATGAAGAAAAGGAAATATTGCATTTCACAGGTAGAATAATCGACACTGAAAGCCCAGTATGTATTACATTTCTTTAGGAGGATGATTAAATGGAAAGTTTAGCTATTATTTCATTAATAGGTCTTGCATTAGCAATAGTTTTAGGATTTTTAAGAAATGCAAATGTAGGAATTGTATCCATTGCAATTTCTTTTGTTATTGCATTAGTATTTGATATAAAGGTTAGTGATTTAATGAAGGGATTTAGTACTTCGTTATTTTTAACTATGTTAGGAATAACCTACTTATTCAGCATAGTAAATGCAAACAATACTTTGCCATTATTAGCTAAAAAAATTGTTAAAAAAGTAGGTCATAGAACTTGGTTATTGCCAATAGTTCTATGGATAATGGGATTCGTTATGAGTTTCATTGGTCCTGGAGCAATACCATGTCTAGCGATTATGCCAATAATTGCTGTTCCAATTGCCTTACAGGCAGGATATAATCCTATCATGCTTTCAGTAATAGCTATTTCTGGCGCCCAAAGTGCTAGAATGTCAGTAATTACACCAGAAGGAGTATTGGTTGCAGACCTTTTAGCAAATCAAGGGTTAACCGATGTAATGGTTCCAGTATTTGGATCAATGTTTCTGATGGGTCTTGCAAATGCTTTAGTAACTTTCGTTATATATAAGGGATGGAAGACTAAAAAATCTATAGATGTAGAAGAAGAAGAGATACCTAAATTTAGTAAAAATCAATTTATATCCCTAGCAGCCTTACTTATAATGATGGTAGGAGCACTTCTATTTAAACTTAATGTAGGGCTATTATCTTTCCTGATTGGATCTATTCTTGTAATTATTGGTGTAGCATCAGAGAAAGAAGCTATAAATGGTATTCCATGGAATGTTCTTTTATTAGTAGTTGGAGTAGGAATGCTAATGGAGATAGTACTTAAGTCTGGTGGTATAGATATATTAGTAAGTGTACTTTCTGCTATGATGGGGGAGAAAACTGCCGCTTCAATAATGCTTATAACAGCTGGAATAATGTCCTTATTCTCTTCTGGCCTTGGCGTTGTTTTTCCAACCTTGATACCAACTGTATCAGGTATAGCAGCAAATGTGGGTGGTGCAGTAAGTGCTATAGAGCTAGCATCCATGGTAGTAATTGGTGGTACTGTTACTGGTTATAGCCCAATTTCTACGGCTGGTGCGTTAATGATGGCTGCAGTATCTTCAAATAAAGAAGCCTCAGAGCTATATCCAAGTAATAAGATGTTTACACAATTATTTGGGTGGGCATTTGGATTATTATTAGTAAGTGTTGTACTTTCAGTTTTAGGAATATATAATTTTATCGCAGTTAGTTTCTAGTAAAAAACTAAAAAGGAGTAAAAAATCATGGCATTAACATTGACAGAAAAATTAATAAAAGCATCCTTAGTTGAAGGGAATTTAGCAAGAGGAAGCAGAGTAGGTATAAAACCAAATCAGTCATTATCCCACGACTTAAATGTAATTATGACATATTTAGCATTAGAATCAGCAGGGTTATGAAGAGTAAAAATAGACCTGGCTGTTCAATATATTGACCACAATATGATTCAGGCAGATTTTAAAAATGATGATGACCATAGATATATTATGGATATTACTTCTAAGCTTGGAATCATAACTGCACGTCCAGGCAGTGGAATATGCCATCAGCTGCACCTTGAACATTGGGGAAGACCAGGACATTCATTAATTGGAGGAGACTCTCATACAGTAGCAGCTGGTGGAATAGGTATGCTATCCATAGGTGTAGGCGGTTTTGATAATGCAATGGTACTTGCTGGACAACCATTTTACTTTACAATGCCTAAAATAATCAAGATAGTGCTAACTGGAGAGCTGCAGCCATATGTTTCAGCCAAGAATGTAATCCTAGAGGTATTAAGAAGAATAGGTGTAAAGGGTGGGGCTGGAAAGATTCTTGAATATGCAGGACCTGGAGTAAAGACATTAAATGTTGCTGAAAGGTCTACTATAACAAATATGGGACAGGAAACAGGGGCTACTACATCCGTGTTTCCAAGTGATGAGAATACAAGACTATGGCTTAAGGCTTATGGTCGTGAAGAACAATATATTGAATTAAGTGCAGATGAAGATGCTGTATATGATGATGTAATGGAAATTGACCTAAGTAGGTTGGAGCCAATGATTGCATTACCACATCTTCCTGAAAATGTAGTACCTGTTAGAGAAGCAGCAGGTATAAAGGTTGACCAGGTAATGATAGGAAGCTGCACAAACACAGCTCTAAATGATGTATTATTAGTAGCGCACATGCTAGGTGGAAGTAAAATCCATAAGGATGTAGACTGTGGACTATATCCATCCACAAGAACTGTAATAAGAGAAAGTGTTAGAAGAGGGGCTTATGATAAACTTTTAGAATCTGGAGTTAGAATATTTGAGGCTGTGTGTGGTGGCTGTAATGGTAATGGATTTGCACCAAAATCAGAAGGTGTTTCGTTAAGAACAACCCCTAGAAATTTCTTAGGAAGAAGTGGAACTAAAACAGCAAAGGTATATCTATGTTCACCTGAAACTGCAGCTGCATCAGCTATTACTGGTGTAATAACAGATCCAAGAGATTTAAAGCTTGAGCCATTTAAATTTGAACTTCCTGATAGATTTGTAGATGATAAAGATATATTTATCATGCCTTCTGAAAATCCTGAAGATATAGAAATTAGAAGAGGACCAAATTTAAAACCTATTCCGCCAATGAATGAAATGAAGGACTTAACCGATGGAGAAGTACTTCTTAAGCTTGGAGATGATGTATCAACTGACCATATTTGTCCTGCAGGAGCAAACTTTCTGCCAATAAGATCTAACATACCTGAAATGTCTAAATTTGCATTTATGGTAGTGGATGAAACCTTCCCTGAAAGAGCGAAGAAAGAAGGAGGAGGATTCCTGGTTGCTGGTACAAACTATGGTCAGGGCTCCAGCAGAGAACAAGCTGCAATACTTCCTAGGTATCTTGGTATTAAGGCAATTCTAGCAAAAGGGTATGCAAGACTTCACCATGCAAATCTGGTTAACTGGGGAATATTACCTTTAGTATTTGTTAATGATGAGGATTATGATAAGGTTTCACAAGGAGATAAACTATTTCTAGATACTGAAGACCTTAAAGAAGGAGAAGTGTATATTCTCAAGAATGAAACAAATGGCACTTATATTGAAGTTAAGGCTAATCTTGTTCAATATGACTTGGATTCAATAAAGATTGGTGGAACCATCAATAGAATGAAAGCTAATTAGTTCTAAAGAAGGAGAGATTATTGGAGATGGATTTGGATGAATTAGTCAAACGACTCACAACGGAATATCATAATAACATATTATCAGATGCTTCATTAGAAAAGCTATATGAATATTCAACAACTGAGATTTCAGATGCACTTGGAGGATTTAATGTAATGGAATCTGGAATAAAGCCTATAACAACTGACTTGAAAATTGTAGGGCGAGCATTAACAATACAGCTTCCATTTGAGGATAGTCTACTTACTCACAATGCAATTGATGAAGCTAAACCAGGCGATATACTAGTTATTAATTCAAATAATTCTTGGAACAATGCTGTATGG
>CAZHLF010000045.1:0-3786 GCA_964532845.1 uncultured Tissierella sp. | reverse complement strand
GGAGATGTAAAGACCATAAAAGCAATGAAGAAGGGCATAGGTGGAATAATAGTTGATGGAGCAATAAGAGATTTAAATAGAATTATTGAGTTGAAATTTCCTATATTCACCAAATATGCAGTACCAGCAGCAAGTAAGCATATTGGTGGAGGAGAATTAAACATACCTGTTAATTGTGGAGGAGTAACTGTAAATCCTGGAGATATTGTAGTTGGTGATGAAAATGGTGTGGTTGTTATCCCTAAAGAAAAGTTGGATGAAGTAATTGAAAAGGCTGGAATAAAGAAAAAAAGTGATGATGAAAAAGTATTTAACATTATAAAAAATTACAATTAAATACTACAATATATTAAAGCTGCCATTGGGGACTGTCCCCAGTGGCAGTTATTTTGAGCAAATGTTAAGAATCTTGGGTTTTATACCCTATAGGATGACACTAATAATTGTGAATTGAAAATAACTTGACAGTTAAATCTCCAATTGATAATATATCTTTGTCAAGAAGAATAAGAGCTCATAAAAAATGACATACTAAAATCATTTAGCTATGAGCGAAAGTGTACCTAGGGTTCCGAAGGAAAATTCCTTGCTGGTCCAAGCGGTACAAATACTTAAATGTATTACACCGAAGGGAAAAAAGCCCAGTCGGGTAGGTTTCGCATCTACCCGACTGGGCTATATTTATTTTTGATAATCTAATAAAAAATTAAGGAGATTGAGAAAATGAAATTGACTTACCAAGGAAAAACTAAAGACGTTTATGAGTTAAAAGATGGAAATTACCTATTGAAATTTAAAGATGACGTAACAGGAACTGATGGAGTTTTTGATCCAGGTGCAAATACTGTAGGCTTGACAATTGAAGGAGTTGGAAAAGCTGGTTTAAGACTTACAAAATACTTTTATGAAACACTAAATAACATGGGAATTCCAACCCACTACCTATCTGCAGATATTGACAACAACACAATGACAGTACTTCCAGCAAAGATGTTTGGAAAAGGCGTTGAAGTAATCTGCCGTTATAGAGCAGTGGGAAGTTTTCTAAAAAGATATGGTATGTATGCTGCAGAAGGTCAACAACTAGATGCATATGTTGAAGTAACATTAAAGGATGACGATAGAAACGATCCTCTAATAACTGATGAAGCATTGGAAATGTTAAATATAATGACTAAAGAAGAATACAAAATTCTTACAGAATTAACTAAGAAAATTGGTCATGTTGTTAAAGATGAATTGGCTAAAAAAGATCTTGAGCTTTATGATATCAAATTTGAATTCGGAAGAGTAGGCGAGGACAACCATATTGCCTTAATAGATGAAATATCTGGTGGAAACATGAGAGCATACAGAGGCGAAGAATATATCGAGCCATTGAAACTAGAACAGATAATGTTAGGTTAATCGTACCTATTAAGGAGGACGAATCACTGTGAGTGGAGTAATAGGTATTTATAGTAAAGATAGGGATAATGTAGCAAGTATAATGTATTATGGTCTTTATGCAATTCAGCATAGAGGTCAAATCAGTGCAGGGATTGCAGTAAACAATTTTGGTTTTGTAGACTATCATAAGGATCTTGGACTTGTCCATGAAGTATTTCCAAAGGATGCAATTGAAAGACTAAGGGGAAACAGTGGAATCGGCCATGTAAGATATGCATATGCAGGAGAGGCTCAAAACATAATAAATACACAACCATTTGTTGTTGGCTATAAAAAAGGTGCATTGGGCATATCCCATGATGGAAGCATAGTAAACTTTAAAAAGCTTAGAGAAGAAATGGAAGATAATGGAGCCATTTTCCAAACTGATATAGATACAGAAGTAATTGCAAACCTAATAGCAAGATTTCATAAAGAGTGCATCGAGGATGCCATAATAAAGACACTTGAAGTAATTAAGGGTTCTTATGGAATGGTTATAATGACCAATGATAGAGTAATTGGTGCTAGAGATCCATATGGTCTAAAACCATTGGCAATAGGAAAGCTAGGCCAGGACTATATAATAGCTTCAGAAACATGTGCATTTGACACAATTGGTGCGGAGTTTGTAAGGGATGTTGAACCTGGTGAAGTAGTTGTAGTGGACTCTAATGGTCTTAGGACAATTTCTCTAAAACCTCAGGAAAAAATGCTCTCACTATTTGAACTAATTTATTTTGCCAGACCAGATAGCAGAATAGATGGCAAAAGTGTTTATATGAGTAGATTAAATGCAGGAAAGGCTCTAGCTAAACTTCATCCAGTAGATGCAGATATAGTAATAGGTGCTCCAGATTCAGGAACAGTGGCATCCATTGGATATGCTGAAGGTAGCGGAATTCCTTATGCAGAAGGGCTTGTTAAAAACAGATATGTTGGAAGAACCTTTATTCAACCTACCCAGGAATTACGTGAGCAGGGAGTAAGGATCAAGCTAAACCCTCTAAAGGAAAACATCGAAGGAAAAAGGGTAATTCTTGTAGATGACTCAATAGTTCGTGGGACTACAATGAAACAAACCGTAGCCATGATAAGAAGTGCAGGAGCTAAAGAGATCCATATTAGAATAGCTTCTCCTCCAGTACTTTATCCATGTCATTTAGGAATGGATACACCTTCAAAGGAAAACCTAATAGCTGCCAATATGACCCAGGAAGAAATTAGACAAATGCTTGAGGTAGAATCCTTGGAGTTTATCACACTAGATGCACTTGTTAATGCCATAGGCGGAGACAGTGGATATTATACAGGCTGCTTTACAGGAGAATACCCTGTAATGCCTGAGGAAGCTTAGATCTAATTAATAATTAAAAATTAAAAATTAAAAATCTTCTTATCCTCCCAGTTACTTCATTTGATAGGAAGATTTTTTTGTTTTGGCACAAAAAAGACATGATTACAAGGTATAATAATATGGGGAGGGATTATGGTGCAAAAATTACTTATAGTTGACGATAACAAACAAATAACTTCAATATTAGAGGAATATGCTAAAAAGGAAGGATATAAAACAATAGTAGCCTTGGATGGTGAAGAGGCTATGGAGAAGTTTCAATCTGAAAACCCAGATATAATCCTTTTAGATGTTATGATGCCAAAAAAAGATGGATTTACAGTATGTAGAGAAATCAGACGTACCTCCAATATCCCAATAATAATGATAACAGCTCGTGGTGAGGATTTTGAGAGAATAATGGGACTTGAAATAGGTGCAGACGACTATATTGTAAAGCCTTTTTCACCAGGGGAAGTAATGGCCAGAATAAAGGCAATCATGCGTAGAATTGCAAGAGAAGATACCCAATTACAACATTATTCCTTTAGTAACCTAAAAATTAGTCTAGATGATTATGAAGTAAATATAGATGGAGAAAAAGTAGTTTTAACTAAGAAAGAAATAGAAATTTTATGGACTCTTGCTAATGCTAAAAACAAGGTTTTTTCCAGGGACAATCTATTGGACATAATTTGGGGTCAGGATTATTTTGGAGATACTAGAACTGTAGATAGTCATATAAAACGTCTGCGGGCTAAAATAGATGAATATAATCATCCAACCTGGGACATTAAAACTATTTGGGGAGTAGGTTACAAATTTGAGGTAGAAACAGATGAGAAAAAATAAAATTGCCTTAAAATTAAGTTTAAATTTTGCAGCAGCTTTATTGATTTTTTCTCTAATAATAGGGAGTATTTTCCTATTCCTGTTTAGAAATTATACTGTAGAGGTTCATAAGGATGAACTTCTAAATTATGCCCAGTCCCTATCCGTCACACTTTCTTCAGAAGAAAATA
>CAZHLF010000044.1:0-13016 GCA_964532845.1 uncultured Tissierella sp. | reverse complement strand
GCTCTTATGAGCATTACACCGAAGGGATAAAAGCCCAGTCGGGTAGGTTTCGCTTTGCCTACCCGACTGGGCTATTGTTTTTTGTAAAATGGGTAACATAAATTATTAAATAAAAGTGAGGGGTTTTAAAAATGAAAGTAAGTATATTAATGGGAAGCATATCAGACAAAGAAATAGCAAAAAAGACAACTAAGATCCTAGATAAATTTGGAGTAGACTATGAAGTAAGAGTAATCTCGGCACATAGAACCCCATATGTAGCAGTGGATTTTGCAGAAAAAGCAGAAGAAAATGGAACGGAAGTAATTATAGCTATAGCTGGTAAAGCTGCTCACTTAGCAGGAGTATTAGCAGGTGTTTCACCACTTCCAGTAATCGGAATACCAGCAAAATCATCAACAATGGATGGATTAGATTCATTATTATCAGTAGTACAAATGCCAAAGGGAGTACCAGTTGCAACTGTTGCAATTGATGGAGGAGAAAATGCAGGACTATTAGCTGTACAAATCCTTTCAGTAAAATATCCAGAATTGAGACAAAAATTTAAAGAATACAAAGTTGAACAAGCAGAAGAGATTAAGAAAATAGATGCAGAACTAACAGCAAAGGGTTTTGATTTGAATTAATAATTATAGCCACTGGGGCCAGGCCCCGCTGGCAGAAAAACGCCAGAGGGGCCTGGCCCCAGTGGCACAATGCAGTAAGGTCCGTCCCCTAATGGGGACCCATTGGGGACTGTCCCCAATGAATGGTAGTTGTTCACTGATTTTGAGGAGGATTATAATGAGTTTAACCTATAAGGATGCAGGTGTAGATAAGGAAGCGGGTTACAAAGAAGTACAAATGATTAAAGGCTTAATAAAAAAGACCCATATCCCAGGAGTATTGTCTGATATTGGAGGGTTTTCAGGACTATTTCAATTAGATACTACAAAGTATAAGGAGCCAGTTCTAGTTTCCGGAACAGATGGAGTTGGAACAAAGCTACGAATAGCATTTATGATGGATAAACACAATACAATTGGTGAAGACGCAGTAGCTATGTGTGCCAATGATATTCTTTGCCAAGGAGCTAAACCACTATTCTTTTTAGACTATATTGCAACAGGAAAGTTAGTTCCTGAAAAGATGGCATCCATTGTTGAAGGTGTTTCAAATGGATGTATTAAAGCAGGCTGTGCCCTGATTGGGGGAGAAACTGCAGAAATGCCTGGCTTCTATTCAGATGATGAATATGATGTAGCAGGTTTTTGTGTTGGAGTAGTAGATAAGAGCAAAATTATCAACGGTTCAACTATCAAAGAAGGAGATATAATACTTGGTCTTCCATCATCAGGAATCCACAGCAACGGATATTCCTTAGTAAGAAAGATCGTTTTTGAAAAAGAACAAATGGCTATAGATACTTTTGTAGAAGAACTTGGAACCACAATTGGAGAAGAAATCTTAAAGCCAACAAGAATTTACACTCACCCAGTATATGATTTAGTTGAGAACTTCGATATCAAAGGACTTTGCCATATAACAGGTGGAGGATTCTATGAGAACATACCAAGAATGCTATCTGATAATCTTCAAGCCCATGTAAATACTAAGGGAATCCAAACACCGACTATATTTAATCTTCTTCAAAAATGGGGGAATATAGCCACTGATGAAATGTACGGAACCTTCAATATGGGTGTAGGAATGGTTATAGTTATTGACAAAGATGATAAAGAAAGAGTTTTAAATTTCTTACAAGAAAGAGAAGAAAAGGTATATATAATTGGGGAAATAAAAGCTGGAGAAAAAGGCGTGGTATTATGCCACGAGTAAGGATTGGAGTTCTGATTTCCGGTGGAGGAACCAACCTTCAGACGATTATTGATAATACTCTTAATGGTGAAATTAATGGTGAGGTAACTTTGGTTATTTCAAATAAGAAAGAAGCTTATGGACTTATTAGAGCTGAAAATGCTGGTATTGATAATCTTTTTATCAACCCTAAAGACTTTAGCAGTATGGAAGAATACAATGATAAGTTGATCCAAGAGTTTAAGAAAAGAGATATAGAACTTATAGTACTGGCAGGATATTTAAAGGTTCTTTCAAAAGAATTTATCTCTAGCTTTAAGCATATCATAAACATTCACCCAGCACTTATCCCAAGCTTTTGTGGCAAGGGATACTATGGGGAAAGAGTTCATCAGGCTGTACTGGATTATGGGGTAAAATTTACTGGTGCGACAGTTCATTTTGTAGATGAGGGTACAGATACAGGCCCAATCATTCTTCAGAATATAGTTCCAGTTGAAAAAAGTGATACTGTTGAAACCCTTCAGCAAAGGGTTTTAAAGGTAGAACATAAGCTATTAAAAGAAGCTATTAAATTATTTTGTGATGGAAAATTGACCATAGAAGGAAGACATGTATTTATTGAGGAGTGATTTTGTGAGAAGGGCTTTAATTAGCGTTTTTGATAAAGAAGGAATAGTAGATTTTGTTAAGGAGCTTGTTGCACTTAACTGGGAGATAATATCTACAGGGGGTACTTCCAAGGCTTTAAAGGAAGCAGGTATAAATGTTATTGAGGTAGATGAGGTTACAAATTTTCCGGAGATGTTAGACGGCAGGGTAAAAACCCTAAATCCATATATTCATGGAGGTCTTTTATATCGAAGAGACAATGAAAGCCATGTTGAAAAGGTAAAGGAAATGAATATAAAAGCCATTGATATGGTTGTAAATAATCTTTATCCCTTTGAAGAAACAATTAAAATAGAAGGGGTTACTCATGAAGAAATCATTGAAAACATCGATATTGGCGGACCTTCAATGATAAGAGCTGCTGCTAAAAACTATCAGGATGTAATAGTAATAGTTGACCCTAAAGACTATTCAAATGTTTTGAATGAGTTAAAGGAAAATCAAGATGTAAGCCTAAATACTAAACAATATCTTGCAGGAAAAGTATTTAATTATACAGCATATTATGATGCATTAATTTCTAATTATTTTAACACCATTAATAAAGTTCAGTTTCCAGAGCTTCTAACATTACCATATAAACATCAGCAAGAATTAAGATATGGAGAAAATCCCCATCAAAATGCAGCCTTTTATAGAGAAACTGGAAAGCTGTCTGGAACATTGGCAGGGGCTATTCAACTTCACGGCAAGGAATTGTCCTTCAATAATATAAATGACTCCAATGGTGCATTAAAGATCTTAAAGGAATTTACAGAGCCTACGGTTGTAGCTGTTAAACATACAAATCCATGTGGTATAGGAAGTGGAAAAGATATAGTTGAGGCATATAAAAGAGCATATGAATGCGACCCTGAATCCATCTTTGGAGGAGTGCTGGCAATTAATAGAGAGGTAGAGACAGAAGTTGCAGAGATGATTAATTCTATTTTTATTGAAATAGTAATGGCTCCTTCATATACTGAGGAAGCTCTTGAAATATTAAAAAAGAAAAAGAACTTAAGAATCCTTCAAATCGAAAATATTATGGAAAATGATTATCCTGAGTGGGATCTAAAAAAAGTTCTTGGTGGAATCTTAGTTCAAGACAGAAACAATATGCTTATATCCGAGGGAATGGAAGTAGTTACTGATAGAATTCCAACAGAAGATGAAATGGAAGATTTGATGTTTGCCTGGAAATCAGCTAAGAACATCAGCTCCAATGGCGTAGTAATTGCTAAAGACAATGCTACAGTAGGCATTGGTTTAGGTGAAGTAAACAGATTCTGGGCAGTAGAAGAAGCAATCCAAAGAGCAGGAGAAAGAATACATGGAAGTGTATTGGCATCAGATGGATTTTTCCCATTCTCAGATTCCATAGAAGCCCTTGGAAAAGCAGGCGTTATCGCCATTATTCAACCAGGTGGATCCATAAAGGATAAGGAAGTAATAGAAGCTGCCAACAAAAACAACATTTCCATGATATTAACAGGAATCAGACATTTTAAACACTAATCGATAATTGACAGTTGACAATGGACAATTGACAATTCGCAAATAATAATTAGTTTCTTAGGAATAAACCATAGTTTCAAGAAATATTTAGGATATAAATTATCTCGACTTCGAAAAAATTTGGTAACTGAACTTTGTTTTCATATGCAGGAAATTGGTTAATGGTTAACACCCTACTAAGATAGACCCTATGCTCAGCTTGTTAATCATGCCAATTTACAAGTAGGAAAATATTTGTTCAGTCAAATTTTTAAGGGAGAAGGAATTTAAATCCTAAATATTTACTTATGAGAATCAAGGAGATGAAAATTATGAAGGTATTAGTTATAGGCAGTGGAGGAAGAGAGCATGCTTTGTGCTGGAAGCTTTCTCAGTCTAAACAAGTTGAGAAGATTTACTGTGCACCTGGAAATGGAGGTACAGCTCTTATAGCAGAAAATATAGATATAAAGGCAAATGATGTAGATAAACTACTGGAGTTTGCATATTACAATAAAATTGACCTAACAATTGTAGGACCAGAGGATCCATTGGTTTTAGGAATAGTAGATGTATTCCAAAATCATGATTTAAAGATATTTGGACCTAATAAAATGTGTGCTCAGCTTGAAGGGAGTAAGGAGTTCTCCAAATTATTCATGGAAAAACATCAAATACCCACTGCAAGATACAAGAGCTATACCGACTATATCCAGGCAGTAGAAGGTCTGGATGAGTTCAAATATCCTCTTGTAATTAAAGCAGATGGACTTTGTCTTGGCAAAGGGGTATTTATTTGCAATGAGAAAACTGAGGCTATAAATGTACTAAGAGACATTCTCCAAAATGGGATATTTGGTGAAGAAGGAAATAGAGTTGTAATTGAAGAATTTCTAAATGGAATTGAAGCATCTCTACTATGCTTTGTAACAAATGGGAAAATAATACCATTGGAAAGTGCTAAGGATTATAAGAAAATTTATGATAATGATCAAGGTCCTAATACAGGAGGAGTAGGCTGCTATTCCCCAAGTCCTTTGTTTACAGATGAGCTTAGGGAGAAAATCCAAAAGGAGGTATTGGATAAAATCTCCTTAGGATTTAAAAAAGAAGGCATGGACTTTAAAGGTATACTATTTATAGGCTTTATGATTGAAAAGGGAGAGCCAAAGGTATTGGAATTCAATGTGAGATTTGGAGATCCTGAAACTGAAGTATTAATGCCAAGACTAAGATCAGATCTTGTAGATTTATTTCAAAAGACAATAGATGGTTCACTGGAAGAAAAAGACTTAATCTGGAGCGACAAGTCTTGCGTTACTGTAGTAATGACTTCAAAAGGCTATCCATCAACATATGAAAAGGGAGTAGAGATCCTTATTGATGAATTGGATAAAGAGATTATTTTATTCCATAATGGTACAAAATTAAGTGAAGATAAGCTCCTTACTAATGGAGGAAGAGTACTTTCTGTTACGGCTATTGGAGATGATTTTCAAGAGGCAAGAAATCTTATCTATAATAATATACAAAAGATTAAATTTGATGGGGCACAATATAGAAATGATATAGCAATTAGGTAAGGTGTAAAATATTTTACGCCTTGCTTAAATTTATACATCTAGTCAAGGAAAACATTTTCTGTTATACTTTAAATTAGTATACCGTTGTTTGAATTGGATAAATGGTTCTCAGAAGACCAATTTTAGGAGGAGATAACTTGAAAACAGACGTTCAAATTGCACAAGAAGCTAAAATGGCACCTATTAATGAAGTAGCTGCTAAATTAGGTATTAAAGATGATGATCTTATAAACTATGGTAAATATAAGGCTAAGGTCTCATTAAAAGTATTGGAAGAATTACAGGATAAGCCAGACGGAAAATTAATATTAGTAACAGCTATTAACCCTACACCAGCTGGAGAAGGTAAAACTACTACTAATATTGGTCTATCAATGGGACTTAACAAGATAGGCAAAACTGCAATATCTGCACTAAGAGAGCCTTCCCTAGGACCTAGCTTTGGAGTTAAAGGTGGTGCTGCAGGTGGTGGATATGCACAAGTTGTACCAATGGAAGATATAAATCTTCATTTTACTGGAGACTTCCATGCAATTACTACTGCAAACAATTTAATTTCTGCTCTTATAGACAATCATATTCAACAGGGAAATATATTAGGAATTGACCCTAGAAGAATAGTTTGGAAAAGAGTAATGGACATGAATGATAGAGCATTAAGACATATAGTTGTAGGTCTAGGTGGAAAACCTGATGGAATGCCAAGAGAAGATGGATTCGACATTACTGTAGCATCAGAGATTATGGCTATATTCTGTTTAGCAAAGGATCTTGAAGATTTAAAGGAAAGAGTTGCTAACATAGTAGTAGCTTACAAATTTGATGGTAGCCCAGTTTATGCAAGAGACCTTCAAGCTCAGGGTGCTGTTGCACTTCTTATGAAGGATGCAATTGCTCCAAACCTTGTTCAGACTCTAGAAAACACTCCAGCTTTGATACATGGTGGACCATTTGCAAATATCGCCCATGGATGTAACTCCCTAACAGCAACTAAATTATCCTTAAAATTAGTTGAATATACAGTTACAGAGGCAGGCTTTGGTGCTGACTTAGGAGCTGAAAAATTCTTTGATATCAAGGCTAGATTTGGTAACCTAAAACCAAATGCAGCAGTAATAGTTGCTACTGTAAGAGCGTTAAAACATCACGGTGGAGCTAAAAAAGAAGAATTGGGAACTGAAAACCTTGAGCAATTGGCAAGAGGATTTGAAAACCTTGAAAAACATATAGAAAATGTTAATAAATTTGGAGTACCAGCAGTTGTTGCAATTAATAAATTCCCAACTGATACTGATGCTGAATTAAACTTCGTTCTTGAAAGATGTAAAGAACTAGGTGCAGAAGCAGTTCTTTCAGAAGTATGGGCAAAAGGTGGAGAAGGTGGAGCTGAGTTAGCTAGGAAAGTAGTTGAAGTTTGTGAGACAAAAGAAGCTAATTTCAAAGTTCTTTATGATGTTGAAGAGTCTATAGCAGCTAAGATTGAAAAGATTGCCAAGGAAATCTATGGAGCAGATGGAGTTGACTTTACAAGTGCATGCCAAAAGCAAATCAAGAACATTGAAAAGCTTGGCTTTGACAAGATGCCTATATGTATGGCAAAAACTCAGTATTCATTCTCAGATGACCCAACATTACTTGCAAGACCAAAAGGATTTAAGATCACAGTTAGAGACATTAAAATTTCAAAAGGTGCTGGCTTCTTAGTAGCCTTAACAGGAGACATAATGACAATGCCAGGACTTCCAAAAGCACCTTCATCAAATAATATTGACATATTACCAAGTGGAGAAATAGTAGGATTATTCTAGTAGAAGCTGGGCTTAGCCCAGCTTCTTAGCATTTGTAAATCTTTTTATAAAGAAAACGTTTACTTTAACTCTTTAATTAGGTATAATAGATTTTGGTAATTACTGCACTGTTGCAATAGTGTAAAGAAATTGGTATTATTTCATGTGAGCCAAAATGTGTTTAATAGGGGGAAGAAGATGAATTACAATTCAAGAATTAAAAGTGCTCAGGCAGATTCACTATTTGAAGCAATTTTGAAACTAGAAGGAATGGAAGAATGCTATCGTTTCTTCGAGGATATTTGTACCATTAAAGAGGTACAAGCTATTGCTCAAAGACTTGAAGTTGCAAAGCTATTAAAGCAAAACAAAACGTATAACGAGATTGAAGCTGAAACTGGTGCCAGTACAGCTACAATAAGTAGAATAAATAGATCTCTAAACTACGGTGCTGACGGATACAAAATTGTATTTGAGAAGCTTGGAATTTTAGAAGCTGAAGAAATAGCAGAATAGAAAAGAACCTAGATTCAGACATTGAATCTAGGTTTTATTTTTTATTACGAATTTTATTTATAATTTTTATTATCTCTTATTTCTTAATTATTAGATTTACCTATTACCTTTTACCTGTTCCGGTCTAAAACCTTCAAAGATAAAATAATCAAAGTTCCCCGAGCTTTTCTCCAGTTCTTCCATAGACTTAATTGTATATGCAAAGGTAGGAGTTTTAAAGAATTTCCTGATAATATTATAGGAAAACATATTGGAATAATTATGGTTAAAGGCTATAAAATCAGGCTTAGCATAAAAATTAAGAAGCATATTTTGAAGGGTGAATTTAAGATAAATCTTATCTCCAATACCATCCTTGAAATAATTTGTTGAAAGCTGACCTCTTATAATTTCAGGCCTATTTTTCCTATACCAGTTTACAATTGCGGGATCAAAGGACTCAATGCAATATACACCTGAGTATTTGTCCAAGATCCTAGCTGCTATTTCACAAATTTCTAAATCTTTGCCATTTGTTTTAAATTCAACAATTAATGGAACTTTTCCATTAACTAACTTCAGAACATCTTCTAAAAGGGGTATAGTTTCATCAGAGTTAAAGAGTCTGAATTCCTTAAGCTCTTCATAATTAAGTTCTCTTACTGTTTTATCTATTCCACTGGATCTTTTTAAAGTCTTATCATGAAAAACAATAGCTATATTGTCCTTTGTAAGCCTTATATCAAGTTCAATCCCATACCCAGCCTCCACCGCCAGTTTAAAGGCTTTTAAAGAGTTTTCAGGAGCATCTGAATCATTAGCATGTAAACCTCTATGAGCATAGTATCTATCCTTAAAAAGGTCGAAATTTTGCTTTTGATGCATATTAGGCATTATAGCCTGGATATATAAAATAATTATAAATACAATGGCATAATAATACATTTTAACACATCCTTATAGTTAATCATCTACATCAAAGTTCTCCAAAACACTTTTCTTTGTTGGAGGCTTGGAATCACCGTGCTTCACAAAGATCATAGTGCAAAGGGAAGCTAGGGAGAAGAAAACAGCATAAGGAAACAGTATTCTATATGATACATTTTGTAATAAAAATCCTGATAAAATTGGCGTAAATACTTGTGCTGCCATGGAGAATGTATAGTAATATCCTGTATACTTCCCAATGTCTCCACTTTTACTTATTTCTACAACCATTGGATAGGAATTTACATTAATTGCAGCCCAACCGAAGCCTGTAAATGCAAATACAACATTTATTAATGGCGAATATTCTACAAAGAGGAAGCCACAGAAATATGAAATGCTCATTAAAATAATTCCAGCCATAATGGTTTTCTTTCTGCCTACTTTACTGGAAATAGCACCAATTGGGATAAAGGCTACAATTGCTGCTGCTGTTGCAACCATCAAAGCATTTGCAAATCCACCACCTTGAAGATTCCATACCCTTGTTGCATATCTTGAAAAGGCAGTTGTAACTGCATTATAGGCTGTAAACCATAGGAATACTGAGACTAATATAAAAATCAAACTTCTCATAACATCCTTTGGTAGTTTTTCAGTGGATGATTGTAACTGGTCAACATTTTCATCATCTATTGGGATTTCTTTTGATAGTTTATTTTCTTTAATTGTTAAAAGTAGTATTGCTACTGCAAGGACCATAAATATAGAAACAGATCTAAATACTCCAGCATAGCTTGGATGAGCCTCTTTTGGTATTAATATGCTTATCATTATAAGAGTAAAAATACCACCCACAGCCCCCATTAGGTTAATAACTGCATTTGCTTTACTTCTCAGTGGCTTAGGGGTTAGATCAGGCATCAATGCCACTGCTGGAGAACGGTATGTACCCATGGAAAGTAGTACTGCTCCTAGAGATACAAAGAACATAATAAAGTTTTTAGTTTTGTCTGCATATGGAATGATACTCATAAAGATTATGGAAGCCGCAGTGCCAAATAGGATAAATGGAGTTCTTTTACCAATTCTTGTACTTACCTTATCAGAAAAAGCTCCGAATAAAGGAAGTAAAAACAAGGCCAATACATTGTCCAAAGCCATAATAGTACCTGTTAAGGTTTCGCGAAGACCAAAGGTGTTTTGTAAAATTAAAGGAATAATATTATCATACAATTGCCAAAATGAAGATATGGACATAAATGCAAGTCCAAGAAGAATAGTCCGCTTATAATTCAGTTTCATGACAAGCCCCCTTTTATTTTGTTGTTTTTTACTGTTTTGTCATTCAGAGTACCGAGAAGTATCTCGGGTCTAGTACCCTTGAGAATGACCCCAATAATTGTCAATTGTCCATTGTCAACTGTCAATTGCCAACTGTCAATTGCCAACTGTCAATTGCCTCTATTATATCATTTATACCATCTAAAAAAATAAAACCAACAAAATATATGTTAAGAAAAAAATATTGTTGGTAACGCTTTACTTTGGTAAAAAAACATTGACTATAAGTTAGATTAATAATAAAATTTAAAAATAAAATATTTTGTTCTTGAAAGGATGGATAGATAAATGAGCAAAGACTTAGTTTATGTCATAGAAGAGAGTCTTCACAATAAAGAAGCTCTAACAGAGTTACTAAGCAATCATCAGGAAATCAGATTCGTGTCCTTAGCAGGAGTTGATTTAATAGGTCATGAAACAGAAGAAAAAATCCCTGTTAAATTATTTATAGAGGACATGGACACATTCTTAAACGGAATTGCAGTTCAGACAGATGGTTCATCAGTTTATCTTCCAACAATAGCAAGTCTAGATAACGCAAAGATTGATTTAAAGGCGGATTTAGACTGTAACTGGTTTGTAGACTATAATTATGAAAATATTCATCCTGAAACAGGTTTACCTGTAGGAACAATTAAAATACCTGCATTTTTATATCATGACGGAGAGGCAGTTGATTCAAGACATATATTACTCAATGCAGTTAATTATTTTAAAGAAAATTTATTAAAATTAATCCATGAAAATCCAGAAGCATTGGATGGATTTGATTTTACAATGGATGATATAAAAGAAATTAAAATTACCTCAGCTACAGAGCTAGAATTCTGGGTAATGACACCAAATGATAAAAGAGATATTGAGGAATTATCAACATCTCAGGAACTTCATGAACAATATTGGGCAAAGACCAGAGGGGCTGTAAGAACAGCTATGGAGCAATCTCTGGAAATGATGGAGAAGTATGGTCTTGAGCCTGAAATGGGACACAAGGAGGCAGGTGGAGTAAAATCAAGGCTTCAATCTGATGGCTCCTTATCTGGAATTATGGAGCAGTTGGAAATCGACTGGAAGTACTCAACAGCTATTCAAGTTGGAGACAATGAAATCTTTGTTAAACGTATAGTCAAAGAAATATTCAGGAAGAATGGTATGGATGTAACATTCCTTGCAAAGCCAATACCAGGAGTAGCTGGAAGTGGAGAGCATGTTCATATTGGAGTAGCAGCAAAATTAAAATCAGGCAAAATGGTCAATCTATTTAATCCTGCTACGGAAAGCTATTTAAGTAAAATTGGATACGGTTCTTTAATGGGTATATTAAATAACTATGAGATTATGAATCCATTTATAACCTCATCAAACGAAGCATTTAAGAGACTAAAGAAGGGCTTCGAAGCCCCAATTTGTATAGTTACATCCCTTGGAAGATCAGTTAAGACTCCAGCAAGAAACAGAACTATTTTAATAGGACTTATAAGGGATGAAAATAACCCAATGGCAACTAGATTTGAGTTAAGATCACCAAATCCACATACAAATACATTCCTTTGTATTGCAACAATGCTAATGTCTATGAGTGATGGAATAGAATACGCTGTGAAAAATAAGAGAAGTGAAGAAGAACTTCTTGGGGAATTATCCAAAAAACCTGGGGATGATGCATCATATCTATCAAAGGAAAGAGCCTATAGAAGTGAAGTAGATGTATTTGAGGATTTCACCGATGAGGAAAGAGAATTATATTTTGGAAAAGTTCCATCAACTGTATATGAAAACATCTCAGCATTTGAGGAATTTAAGGAAAAAACTGAAGTTCTAAAGAAAGGAAATGTTCTTGGAGATAAGATTATACGTAGCTTTACCGTAGCTTCAATTAATAAATGGGTTACAGAGATAGAGCATAGAATTATCCCTGACCTTTCCAGTGAAATAGTTAACTACAAGGCTCTTCATGATCCTCAAAACTCATCAGATTTAGATATATCAAACTGGATGAAGATAAAAGAGTTAAGAATAGAATTATTAAAGGATAGCTTCAGTCAAAAAAGCATTTTTACAAAAATCAGAGAAGCAATAGATAAAGAAGACTATAAGACAGTATCTGACCTTCAAAAAAAGGCTTACTCCAATATAGAACAATTAAGAAAACTATACTCAGAATACAAGAGAAATCTGCTGGATATCTAGAATAATTTACCTCCGAAATATAGATACTAACATTAGTATTTAATATCTAGGAGGTTTTTTATGAAGCGATATAGTTTGTTAATCATAGTAATATTAGTTATTTCTCTAATGATCGGATGTACAAAAGTTAATCCAAACCCTCCACCAGTGGAAGGAAATGAAAACAATAATGGCACAGGGGATAATAATGGAAATACAGGCGAGAAGGAACCGGTAGTATCCAAGGAAATTCCCCAATCCTTTCCAGATGAGCTTGTTCCCCTATATGACGTAGCTGAAGTCCAGGGAGTAATACAAGTTGGTGATGATTACCATCAGGCTTATTTCTTTTCCAATACTGAAAGAGAAGAGTTAGTTGAAAAGTATAGGGAATTTTATAAGAATCAGGAGGTACAATTATTTGAAAATGAATTTTCCTATGAGTTAAGTGGAGATGTAGATGGACACAAAATAAGAATATACATCATGCCATATACCGAAGAAGATGAGAATGCAGTGACTACAAACAGCACCATCACAGCTCCGGTGGAAACCACCCAACCAAGAGGAGGAAAATATCAGACTACTGTTATAATTTTTATCTATAGGGATAAAAATGCACCATTTCAATAAGAAGACCTTAGGTAATACTAAAATTCTACTAAAACCTAGTAGAATTTTTTCTTTTTTTGCCCTTGACAAAAATATGAGAAGGATATATTATATAAACACACCCCCCACCAGGGGGTAGGGCAAGGAGGGG
>CAZHLF010000043.1:2660-13109 GCA_964532845.1 uncultured Tissierella sp. | reverse complement strand
ATGACTATATTGATAGTAACTCATTATATAAAAAAGTTGATTGGAGTAAAAATGTTACAATCTTTGGAGCCCAAGGGTTGGAGTATAAATACTTCGAGGAGAGCAATACATGTATTTATGGCCTTAGCTGGGAAAGACCAGAATATAGAGAAAATCAAGTTTTTCATGAAGAAATAAAACTTGATTCAAAAAATAACAATATCCTTTTGCTCCATGGTGATATATCAAGTACATCAAAATATTTGCCTATTAGTTTAGATGAACTTAGAAAACTCCATATGGACTATATAGCTTTAGGGCATATTCATAAACCTCAAATTTTTCAAAATAATATTGCCTATTGTGGTTCTCCTGAACCATTGGATTTTGGAGAAATAGGTGAAAGAGGATTTGTTGAAGGGACTATTGAAAATGGAATTACTGAAGTGAGATTTGTTAATTTCAATGTGAGAAGCTTTAGAGAAATAGATATAAGGATTAAGGGTCATATGGGATATATGGATATTTTAAGTAAGGTAAGAGATGTAGAAGGAGATAAATCAAGGGACTTCTACAGAATTTATCTAAAAGGATATATTCAAAAGGATTCAAATATAGAGGATTTACATAGGGATTTGGAAAAGGAGTTCTATCATATTGAGATAGTTGATGAAACTATACCTGATTACGATCTAGAATCTTTGCAAGAGGACAACAGAGATAATATTGTTGGACATTTTATTAAAGCTATGAGTGAAAAGGACCTAGAGAATGATATTAATAAATCTGCTCTTTATTATGGACTTGAAGTTTTGCTAAAGGACAGGAATTAAGATGAAAATAAATAACGTAAACCTAATAGGATTCGGGAAATTCAAAAATAAAGAAATAAGTTTTAAAGATGGAATAAATATAGTTTATGCAGAAAATGAGGGTGGAAAAACTACTATTCATAACTTTATTTACGGAATGTTTTACGGATTATTAAAGCCTTATGTAAAATCGACGATATATCTTCCTGAACATAAAAAATATGATCCATGGGAGAGGATCCCTTATAAAGGGTCTCTCTCTTTAAGTATTGAAGATAAAGTTTATAGAATTGAACGGGATTTCACAAAAGGAAGAGAGGAAACTAAAGTTTATCTTGATAATACTGGTGAGGATATCACGGGTTCTATTAACAATGGAGAAAACGGAAGGATTCTTCAGCCAGGGTACCACTTCTTCCATTTTAATAGCGGGATATATACTAATACAATCTCTATAAAGCAACTAGGGTCTGTTACCGAAGAGAAGCTGGCAAATGAATTAAGGGATAAGCTAATAAATCTATCAACGGCAATGGATGAAAAGATATCTGTGGAGACAGCTGTAAATGAACTGGATAAGAAAATCAAAAATATAGGGACAGGCAAAGCTTCATCTAGCCAATACAGCTTGTTATTAAATGAGATTGATTTACTTAAAGAAGAACGAATAGCTATTACTAAGAAACAATCTATTTATAATGATTTGCTTAATGAATGTGAAAAGCTTAATATAAGGCATCTGGAGTTGGAAAATTTACTTGATATAAGGAAATCCGAAGAGAAGGTAGCTTTATATA
Source organism: uncultured Tissierella sp. (assembly GCA_964532845.1). Taxonomy (GTDB): domain Bacteria; phylum Bacillota; class Clostridia; order Tissierellales; family Tissierellaceae; genus Tissierella_B. The sequence goes on along the minus strand of CAZHLF010000043.1, from coordinate 11,521 downwards.
AAGAAAAAAAGGAACTCTATAATGAAGCTTTGAAGGAAATAAAGAATATTGAGAACTTGAAAGATAAGCTGGATAAGTATACAGAGTATAAGGCGCTTTCAAGTGAGGATTTTTCTCAGGCACAAGAAATACAGCACGATATCAATATCATTAATAATAGAATCGAAGATACAACTAATCTACTGGATGATATAAAAGAGGTAATGCATCACCTATTGGTAAGTAAAATGAACTTTGACGAAGTTGAGGAGAAGGAACTTTCCAGAGATTTCTTCCATTATGAAACTTTAGAAGATGAAAAAATCAGACTGGAAAGTAGTGAAAGGAATAATTCCATAGAATTCTTGAAAAGAGATCAAAAGGATATAAAAAAGGAACTAAGCAAATTTAATGTTTTAAAAGTAGTATTATTCATATCTTACCTAATAGGGATGTATTTTACTATAAACAACAAAATGTGGGTTGTTATAGGATTACTTCAAATTATATGGATTCCAGAAATACTAGTAAATAATAATGTGAAGAGAATTAAGAGCTTACTATCTAGAATAGAGCAGCAATGTTTTCTTTTAGAACAAGAAGAAACTGTGAGAGAAAAGGAACTAAAATCCCTTGTAGAAGCTCAAAACCAAATCCTACAAAGAAATGGAGTAGCTATAAAACAGGAGTTAAGAGATAAGCAGCAAAAAATGCAGCAGCTTAAATATAAATATGAAGATGAACTAAAGAGTATCGAAGATAACAAAGTAAGAATAAGTGCCATGAATAATAAGCTACAGGAGCTAAATATCAAAAAACAAACTTTGGAGTATGAGTTGAAAGAGTTACTAATAAAGAATAATTCAAAGGATTTAGAACAATTTAAAATTGGACTTCAATACAAAAATATCTTTGAGGATTATTCCATAGAGTATAGAAATAGAGAAGAGATACTTGGAAAAATACTTGGTAATAATAATATGGAAGAGTTAAAATTAGAATTGGATAAGAATTCTCATCTAGACATTGATTATAATTTTTCAAGAGATGATTTGAAAGCAACTATTAATGAACTATCTAATGAACTAAACCTATTAGCTCTTGAAAAAAATAGATATCAAACTCAACTTGATGGACTAATACCTTCTATCGCTTCATTGGTTGACATAGAGGAGGAGATTACTAGAAAATCATTTGAGCTTCAGAGGCTAGATAGAAAAAGAGAAGCTTTAGAGTTGGCTAAAACAACTATATTGAAACTATCAAAGGAAATACACAGCCAGTTCGCACCTCATATAAATGAAAGAGTGGGGACTGTATTAAGTAAAATAACAGATGGCAAGTATTCATCAGTTAGAATAGACAATTTACTCAATGTTGGTGTTATTAACCCTATTACCAAGGAAATAGTTGATGTAAATTCCTTAAGCTCTGGAACTATTGACCAGCTTTACTTCTCTCTTAGATTTGGTATAATTAATTCCATATCGGAGAAAGCTTTACCTTTGATATTGGATGATTGCTTCGTCCAATACGATGATTCAAGACTAAGTAACATAATGAGACTTTTACTAGACATATCTAAAAAGAGGCAGATAATCCTATTTTCTTGTCATCATAGAGAGGTAGATATTCTTCAAAAATTAGGTGAAAGCTTTAATCTAATTGCTTTAAGTTAAAGTTAAAAGTAAAGTTAATGCTATACATTAAGTCATAAATGGCTAGAAATAAAGATTTGCAATATTAAGGTTAAAGTTTAAGTTGAGGTGTCTAAATGATTTATGCTATAGGAGATTTACATTTTGACCACACTGGCATGAAGCCTATGGATGTGTTTGGACAAAATTGGGTAGATCATGAAAATACTATTATTAATAATTGGAAAGAAATAGTTACGGATGATGATTTAGTTATCCTTCCTGGAGATATTTCTTGGGCTTTAAAACTTGAAGAGGCTAAGGGAGATTTAGAGAGAATTGATGAATTACCTGGTCAAAAGGTAATTCTTAAAGGTAACCATGATTATTGGTGGTCAAGTATATCCAAGTTAAATTCCTTAGGCTATGATTCTATACATTTTCTTCAAAACAATTCCATTGATTATCAATCCTATTCGGTTGCAGGAACTAGGGGCTGGATATCAAGGGATAGCGAGGACTTCAATGAGGATGATGAAAAGATATTCCAAAGAGAGCTTCTTAGATTAAGGATGTCTCTTGAAAGTATTAAGGATACGCAAAAAATAATTGCAATTGTACATTATCCTCCTTTTAATATGGACTTAAGTCCTAATGAGTTTATCCATATTATGAAGGAATTTAATGTCTCAATTTGTGTCTATGGGCACCTCCATTCAGAAGGACATAAGTATGCTGTAGAAGGAAATATTGATGGAATCGAAATACACTGTGTATCAAGTGATTTTATTAATTTCAAACCAAAATTAATAGCAAGGAGTGAAAAAATTGAAGCTAATAGTAAAGAAGAGTTATGAAGAAGTTAGCAAGGAAGCTGCAGATATTGTTGCAGCAATTGTTCGAAATAATCCAGAGGCAGTTTTAGGTCTTGCAACAGGTAGCACACCAATTGGGACATACAAAGAACTTATTAGGATGTATAAGGAAGAGGATTTGGATTTTTCAAATATTAAATCATATAATCTTGATGAATATGTAGGTCTTGATGAAAATCATCCAAATAGTTATAGATACTTCATGAATACGGAATTATTTAATCATATCAATATAAAAAAGGAAAACACCCATGTACCAGATGGAATGGTAAAAGACATAGAAGAATATTGTAAACAATATGATAAATCCATTGAAGAAGCAGGTGGAGTAGATATTCAAATATTAGGAATTGGACCAAATGGACATATAGCTTTTAATGAGCCTGACAAGGAGCTTTCTGTCGGAACATTCAAAGTTAAGCTAACAGATTCAACTATAGAAGCCAATAAAAGATTTTTTGACTCTATAGATGATGTTCCAAAATCAGCAATGACAATGGGTATTGGAACAATTATGAAAGCTAAAAAAATTATTCTTCTTGCTACTGGTAAAGCTAAAAAAGATGCTATTAGATATATTATTGAAGAAGGTAAGTTAAACACTGAAGTTCCAGCAACACTACTATTACTTCATCCAGATGTTACAATTATTGTGGATGAAGAAGCATATGAAAAATAATAAATAGGTTTTAAACCAAGGAGGTTGTAATGGTTAAAGAACTTGAAGTTAAGGTTTTAGATGTTGATATAGAAATTATTGAAAAAAGATTAAAGTCCTTGGGTGCTAAACTTATCTCAAAGGAGATTCAAATCAATACCCTAATAGATTCAAATGAAAGACCTATCAAATCATATATGGATGCTTACCTAAGAATCAGAGAGAGTAGAGACCTTTTAAATGGCGGAGAGGATGTAACTCTGACATTGAAGAAAAACATAAAAAATAAAGACCTAAGGGAAAATTTAGAGCTAAATACACAGATTAAAGATAAGGATACTATGCTTCAGATTCTTAAAGATTTAGGATTTAATAATGTAAGCGTAGGTCACAAGGAAAGGACATCTTACATTCTTGAAGGATCAAGAATAGATTTAGATACTTGGGATAAAGATACATATCCAAAGCCATATATAGAAATTGAGGTTGAAAATACTAATCAACTGAACAGAATTGTGGAATTGTTAGAAATAGACAAGAAAAAAATCTCAACTAAATCCATAGTTGAACTTAGACGAGAGTTAAACCTGGAGTAACACATAGACCCTTCAATGAATACTATATATTAATCTATTTGAAGGGGGTTTTTAAATGTTAGGTGGAATTTTTGACGGAGATAATAATATTATCCTTATTATCCTTCTTTTCCTTTTATTATCTGGAGATGGAATCGGAGATATCTTTGGTGGTGGAGGACATGGTGGACATGGCGGAGGAATATTTGGAGATAATATGATTATCTGGATTGTTCTAATCTTCTTACTATTAAATGATGATAAAGATCATCACCATAGAACAGTTTAAACACAGTAGATTTCTACTGTGTTTTTTCGTGACCTAACCCGATTTGTAGCGTTTTTCTACAAATCGATGGTAGGTCAGATGCAGTCCATCCAAATCCATACGAGTGAAACGAGTAAATGGATTTGTGATAAGTGACTGTAAATGAATTCCATTATTTTGAAAATATGATAGAATAGATTACATGGGGATAATTTATTAAAAACAAAAGGAGGGGTATTTTGCTTAATAAAACAGTTATTGAAAATGTATTAGATGCTGCATTATCAAGGGGTGGTGATTTTGCAGAGATATTTGTAGAAGATAAAAATACTGGCAATATCAAGTTAGTTGGGGGCTTAATTGAGTCAAATGTCTCAGGTAGAGATTATGGTGTTGGTATCAGAATATTGGATAAGTTTAACTGCATTTATGCATATACCAGCGATTCATCAGAGGAAAATTTAATAAAGGTTGCAAAGGATGCTGCAGCTGCATTGAATTCTTCCAAAACTGAGCTAGTACTTAATCTTATTAGAAAAGATATTCCAAATAACAATCCAATTTTTAAATCATTAATAGAGACTCCAAAGGGAGAAAAAGTAGAGCTCTTAAGAAGAGCTTATAATGCTGCAAAATCATATGACGAAGTTATAACTCAAGTTACAGCCAACTATCTGGAAGAGGAGCAGCATATACTTGTAGCCAATACTGAAGGATTACTGGTAGAAGATATCAGGGTTAGAACTAGATTCGCTGTATCAAGTGTTGCATCTTTAAATGGTAAAATGCAGCAGGGATATTATGCACCTGGAGCATCTATGGGATTTGAATTCTACGAAGGGACTAATGTAGAGGATATAGGTAGAGAAGCATCAAGAATTGCAAAGACTTCTATATATGCTGATTATTGTCCAAGCGGAAATATGCCTGTTATAATCGATAATGAATTTGGTGGAGTACTCTTTCATGAGGCTTGTGGACATGCCCTTGAGGCTTCCTTTGTATCCAAAAACACTTCAGCTTTTGCTGGGAAATTAGGACAAGTAGTTGCATCTGAATTAGTTACAGCTATAGATGATGGCACGATGAAAAATGGGTGGGGAACTACTAATATAGATGATGAAGGGACAAAAACCCAAAGGAATGTATTAATCGAGAATGGGATACTTAAATCATATTTAATCGACAAGTTAAACGGTAGACGCATGAATATGAGTTCTACAGGCTCATCACGCAGACAATCCTATAGATTTGCACCAACTTCAAGAATGAACAATACCTATATAGATGCAGGAAATTCAAAGTTGGAGGATATGATATCTAATACTGAAAGTGGCCTCTATGCAAAAAAATTAGGGGGGGGAAGTGTAAATCCAGCTACTGGAGATTTTAACTTTGCTGTTATGGAAGGTTATATAATAGAAAATGGTAAAATAGCAAAACCGGTTAGGGGTGCTTCTATTATAGGAAATGGGACAAAGGTACTGGAACTTATAGATATGGTAGGAGACAATCTCCAATTAGGTCAAGGAATGTGCGGAGCTGCATCAGGCTCTATACCTGCTAATGTAGGGCAACCAGCTATCAGTGTAAGCTCTATTACCGTTGGTGGAAGGAAAGGTGATGAGTAATGGAATATATAAGCCTAATTGAAAATCTACTGAAAAAGGGCAATGAAAGAATTGAAGAGCTAGAAGCATTTTTAGTTACTAATAAATCAATTGAAGTAAATGTTTTTAATGGGGAGGTAGATAAATACAGTATAGCCGAATCAGGAGGTCTTTCCCTTAGAGGAGTTAAAGACGGGAAAATGGGATATTCATATACTGAAAAGCTAGATGAAGGTTCATTTGATATGCTTATTAATGAAGTTTTGGAAAATGGAAAGTACATCGATATTTTAGATGGAGATGAAATAGGCTCTGGTTCATCAGAATATTCAGTGTTAGATAGTTACAGTGCAAAGTTGTCAAATATACCAATGGAAGAAAAAATACAATTTGCTAAATCCATTGAGAAAGAGGCATTTGCTTTAGATAAAAGAGTAAAATCTGTACAGGAATTAGCATATCATGAATTCCAGCAAGAAAGATATATTTACAATACCAAGGGAGTAAAACTTAACGACAAGATTAATGGTGGATTTGCTTATATATCAGTAATAGTAAAGGATGAAAATGATACTAAAACAGGTTTAAGCTTTAGAGTATTTTCAGACCTTGAAGAAGTAAGCCCAAAAGATATTGCTAAGGAAGCGGTTGAAAATGCCTTGTCAATGTTAGGTGCATCTCCTATTTCATCAGGGAACTATTCTACAGTTATTAAAAACACTACTTTTGCCGATGTATTGGAAGCATTTTCATCTATAATTTCGGCAGATAATGCGCAAAAGGGGCTATCACTTCTTAAGAGCAAAGAAGGAGAAAAAATAGCTTCTGATATAGTAACGATTGTGGATAATCCATATTACCCTGGTGGTTTTGCTTCCAGAGCATTTGATGATGAAGGTACTGCAACTAAAGAGAAAAGAATAGTAGACAAGGGTGTATTAACAACACTACTGCATACATTAAAGACTTCTAAAAAAGACGGAATAGAATCCACTGGAAATGGATCTAGAGCCTCATATAAATCAACTTTATCCATAGCTCCTAGCAACATTTACTTAGAGAAAGGTAGTAAGAGCCTAGAGGATATATTTAATTCTATATTTCATGGCGTATATATTACAGAGCTACAAGGCTTACATTCAGGACTAAACCCAGTATCGGGTGACTTTTCCCTTTCAGCCAGTGGTTTTGAAATAGTTGAAGGTAGCATAAGAAGACCAATTAATCAAATAACAATTGCGGGAAACTTCTATGAAGTATTGAAAAATATAGAAGAAGTTGGAGCTGATTTAAAATTTGGAATCCCAGGTGCAAGCTACTTTGGATCTCCTAGTGTAAAGATAAAGTCTCTTTCTATATCAGGCTAAGGAGAAAAATGAATTTTATACTAAACTGTCACCAGACTAAAACTGCAATCATAATATGAATTGAGAAATAAATTATAAGGAGGATTCCTATGTCTGAAAATCTTACTTTAAATACTGAAAGAAGAAATGGCATCTTTGGAGGATTTAATGATATTGATGATTCATTATTATTCTTCTTCCTAATACTAGTTCTTATATTCACAAATTGCAACATGTTTGATGGAGGTATAGATGACTCATTGTTGTTCTTCTTCCTGTTGCTAGTTTTAATATTTACAGGTGACATATTCTAGCAGATTAAATCCCGTTTAATACGGGATTTAATTATTTTCTTCTACCCAATTCGAGAGGGAGAAGGAACTTTAATTAATAAATATTTTCTTTTTAACTTAAATTCTCTACAAATATACTATTGATAAAAGTTCCTCAAAGCGATACAATAATCTTGTCTGATATTTAAATCAAAGACTCATAAATAATTATTTAATGCATAGTATTTATCTATATTGTGATAACGCTTACCCAAATAATTAATTATGCATAAATAAGTATGAGATATTGATTAAAATTTAATGAAGGAGTTGGTAATGTGGGCTGCTGTGAAGCAAAGGATTTAAAATCAAAATTCGTTGACGCTGATGTTGATTTAACATTGCTGGACGATGTACTTAATAAGTACAAAGGAATCAAAGGAAGCTTGATAACTATTCTTCAACATGCTCAAGATACATATGGATTTTTACCTTTATCCGTTATGGAGCATATAGCAAATGTAACAGGCGTCAAGAGTTCACAGATTTATGGAGTGGCAACCTTCTATACCCAATTTAGACTTAAGCCTATAGGTGAAAACTTAATATTTTTATGTAAAGGTACAGCTTGTCATGTTAATGGTGCTGATAAAATCGAAGAAGCAATAATTGAAGAGCTGTCTATTCATGATGGTGAAACAACGTTGGACAACCTATTTACATTGAACAACGTAGCATGTTTAGGCTGTTGTAGCTTATCTCCAGTTATGATGATAAATGGAGAAACCTACGGGAGCTTAACACCTCAAAAAACAAAGAAAATCTTAAAGGAAATTAAGACAAAGTCTTTGGAAAATAAGGGGGCGACAGTATGAAATTAGTAGTAGGACTTGGCAGTTGCGGAATTGCAGCAGGTGCTAACAAGGTTTATCAGGATCTAAAGAAAGTAATTGAGGACAAGAACCTACCAATAGATTTACAAATTGCTGGTTGTGTTGGAATGTGTCATCTAGAGCCTATTTTAGATGTTTATGATGATGAAGGTCATATGGACAGATACGTTAAAGTAAACAGCAAAGAAGCTCTAAAATTATTGGATGATAGTTTAAGAAAAGATCTTGAGAGTTTGAAGATTTCTCAAGTTGATCAAGCTGCTGAAGGTAAACAAGTTAGGATTGCTATTGAAAACTGTGGATATATAAATCCAGAGGATATAAATGAATACATAAAAAATGGTGGATATGAAGGCTTAAAGAAAGTTTTATTTCAAATGAAACCACTAGATGTAATTGAAGAAGTAAAGATAGCTGGGCTTAGGGGAAGAGGTGGAGCTGGTTTTCCTACTTGGTTTAAGTGGAATGCAGCTTTTCAGGAAAAAGCGACTCCAAAATACATGGTATGTAATGCCGATGAAGGAGACCCTGGTGCATTCATGGATAGAAGTGTACTTGAGGGAGACCCTCATAGAATCCTTGAAGGCATGGCCATAGGTGGTTATGCCATGGGAGCCAATGAAGGAATAATCTATGTTAGAGCTGAATACCCTCTTGCTATAAAGAGACTGGAAATAGCCATAAAGCAAGCTCTTGATGCAGGTTTTATAGGGAAGAATGTAATGGATTCAGGCTTTGACTTTTATAT